>CAIYZZ010000427.1 GCA_903930805.1 uncultured Rhodocyclaceae bacterium
GCCGTCCTGCCAGCGCCGACTTTTCGGTGCTGATTGGGTATCATCACCTCCAAGAAAAAGAAACCTTAAGAGGAGATGTGTTCCCATGGCCCAACTGCTGACAGTTTCACGCGCGGCGCATTTGCTTGGCTTGACGCGCGCGGACATGCAGAAGCATATCGCCAGTAGCGTCCTGCCGTCGCACGATGGCATGGTTTCCACGGACGACTTGCTCAAGCTCTATCCCGAGGTGCGGCTGGAGGATTCCGGCGCCTTCGAGCGTATTACCAAGATTCGCGAGGAAGCCTTCGGCAAGCGCATCCGCGAGCGCATCCTGCCGAATCAGGAAATCCTGGCCCAGCGGCTGGCAGCGCAGAGTGAAGAGTTGGACGATGTGCGCAAGCACCTGGCGCATTATCACGACCTCATCGAAGCCTTGCGCGAGCGCATCGACCACATGGCGCACGCCTCGGCATCTGAGCAGTTGGCCGACCTGGGTGAGTTTCTCGATCAGGGTCTGGCCGGCGTGCTGGGTAGCGAGGAGCCGACCGACACGCTGGCTGTAATGGACGACATGTTGCGCGTGATGGCCGCGCATGTGACGGTGAAACCCTCGGGCCACGAGTTCTTCGTCGAAGGTAGCGAGACGGTATTGAAGGCGGCGCTGCGCGCGGGCCTTGCGCCGGCTTATGGCTGTGGCAATGGCAATTGCGGCCTGTGCAAGGCGCGCATCATTTCGGGTGAGGTCAAGCAGACGCTGCACTCCGACTATCCGCTTTCCGCCAATGAGCGCACCCAGGGCTATGCACTCTTGTGCTCGCACACGGCGGTTTCCGACCTGGTCATCGAGATCCTCGAGGCGAGCTCGCCTGACGATATTCCCGAGCAGGATATTGTCGCCAAGGTGCGGAGCGTGGCGCCACTCGCAGACAACATCATGCTGCTGCACCTGCAAACGCCACGGACCAATCGCTTGCGTTTCCTCGCCGGCCAGCGCGTCACCTTGAGTGTTACCGGCAGCACGGCCAATTTTCGCGCCGAGTATCCGATCGCCTCCTGTCCTTGCGACGATCGCAATCTGCTGTTCCACATCCGCCGCGATGAGAGTGACGAATTCGCCCGCCGCCTGTTTTCCGGGGCGTTGAAGGCCAATGATCCGGTCAGTCTGTTCGGGCCGTTTGGTGATTTCGTACTGCAAAAAGAATCGACCAACGATGTTGTTTTCGTCGTTTGCGACACGGGTTTTGCGCCGGTGAAAAGTCTTGTCGAACATGCGGTTGCCTCCGATTTGCCAGGGGCCTTGCGCCTAGTGTGGGCAGCGACGGAGAGCTCCGGCCACTACCTGGAAAATCAGTGCCGCGCCTGGGCCGATGCACTCGACACCTTCAGTTTTGTCACGCTGAGCGCTGCAGATGCCGCGGCGGCCGGCACGGCTGCTGCAGCGCGCGTGCTGGCCGATGAGGATATCCGGCAGCGCGATGTCTACGTTGTCGGCCCGCCCGACTTTGTCGCTACTGTCGAGCTGTCTTTGGCCGCCGCCGGCTTGCCTGCCAATCAATTACGTTCCGAGGTTTTGTAATATGCGTCCGGCCCAGCTTGCCTTTATTCTCGACCGTGAATTTCTCAGTACCGCTGCCGGCCACCACACCCCCGTCATGCTCTGGGGACCGCCCGGCGTCGGTAAGTCGCAGATCGTTGCGCAGGTGGCCGCCCGCCACGGTGTTCCTGTCGTGGATATCCGCCTGTCACAAATGGAGCCTTCCGACCTGCGCGGCATTCCCTTTCGCGTCGGCGATACCGTCCAGTGGGCGGTGCCGACCATGTTGCCTGATGCCGATCGGCACTGGCCTTCGGGCATTTTGTTCCTCGACGAGATCACCTCCGCGCCGCCGGCGGTTTCGGCGGCGGCTTATCAATTGATTCTCGACCGTCGCCTCGGCGACTATCGCGTGCCGCCGGGCTGGGCGATCTTCGCTGCCGGCAACCGCCAGGGCGACCGCGGCGTCACCTACGCCATGCCGGCGCCGCTGGCCAACCGTTTCTCGCATTTCACCGTCGATGTGAATCTCGATGACTGGGCGCACTGGGCGTACGTGAATGGCATCGACGAACGCATTGTCGCGTTCCTGCGCTTCAAGCCCGAGCTGATTTTCGATTTTGACCCGGCCAAGAATGCCGGCGGCGAGATGGCCTTCCCCAGCCCTCGCTCGTGGGAGTTTGCTCACCGTGCGCTGCAAAAATTTGGCGATCATCCTGAACTGCTCGCAGGTGCGCTCGCGGCTTGCGTCGGTCAAGCGGCGGGAATCGAATGCGCCGCCTTCGTCGATAGCCTCGACCGCCTGCCCGATCTCGATGCCATCTGCGCCGGCCAGGAAGTGGCGGTGCCATCCGAAATCGACCTGCAGTACGCCGTCGCGGCGGCATTGGCAGGGCGGGCGCTACGGGCGAGAGGTTCGCCCGATGCCAATGCCGTCTGGGGCAACATTCTCGACTACGCGCAACGCTTCCCGCAACGCGAGATGGGCGTGATGCTCATCTCGGACATGCATCGCGGCATCGGCCAGCCGCTGTTTGCTGTGCCGCAGTTCGCCGGTTGGGCGAATGCGGTGGCCGATTTGATGTTGTATGAGTGAGATTGCTGAGACTAAATTAGCCGCCGCGCGCACGCGGCTGATTCTCGATAAACCGTTTCTTGGGGCATTGGTGCTGCGCCTGCCGCTGAAGGCGGGCGGTGAGTGGTGCCGCGCCACGGCGACGGATGCGCGCACGCTCTACTACAACCCGCAGTGGATCAATGAGCTTTCCGCGTCGCAGGTGCAGTTCGCGCTGGCGCACGAGGCGCTGCACTGCGCGCTGGGGCATTTCGCGCGGCGTGGGCATCGCGTGCAGCGCAAGTGGGATCTGGCCTGTGACTTCGCCATCAACCTGCTGCTCCTCGATGAAGGCCTCAAGCCGCCGCCGGATGCGCAAGTGCTCGACCTCTATCGCGGCATGGCGGCCGAGGAAATCTACCCTTGCATCGAAGATGATCTCGACAACGACACCTTCGATGATCACGTCTGGGATGGCGATGAAGACGGGCAGGGGGGCGGCCAGGGTGAACAGAACGAAACCCAAGGCAAGGGCGGCAGCAACCCGCAAGAGATTGACGAAAATGCCGGCGGTAGCAACCAGCAAAAAGTCGGTGCTGGCGGGACGGCAGGTGATGACGGGAATGGCCCGCCACCACCCTTGATGGCAAAGGAAAAAGAGCAGCTACAGCAGCAATGGCAGCGTCACCTTGCCGCTGCCGCTCAGCGTGCCCGTGAGGCTGGCAAGCTCTCCGGCCAGTTGGCACGCCTTACCGAAACTGCATTGGCGGCGCAGGTTTCATGGCGCGCGCTGCTGGCCCAATACCTGACGCAGGCGGCGCGCGACGATTACACCTGGCAGCGGCCTTCGCGTCGCGAGGGTGAAGTGATCTGGCCGAGCTTGCGCAGCCATTCGGGCGATATTCATGTCGCCATCGATGTTTCTGGTTCGGTGACGGAAGAAGATCTCGCCGGTTTCCTTGGTGAGCTGAACGCCTTGAAGGGCACCATGCCGGTACGCATTACCCTGTTCGCCTGCGATAGCGATCTGGCGGCGGATGCGCCGTGGGTTTTCGAGCCCTGGGATCAGTTGCGCCTGCCCCGGCAATTTGCCGGTGGTGGCGGTACCACCTTCACGCCGGTGTTCGAATGGATCGCCAAGACTGGCCAGCAGCCGGACAGCCTGGTGTATTTCACCGATGCCGAGGGCGAGTTTCCCGCGCAAGCGCCCAACTATCCAGTGCTCTGGTTGGTGAAGGGCAAGGCACCGGTACCCTTCGGTCGACGCATACAGTTGAACTGATGAATCTGAAACACATGAACGACCTGACCCCCGAAGACGCCCTGCGCCTCAATGTGTTGCTGGCTGGCGA
>CAIYZZ010000428.1 GCA_903930805.1 uncultured Rhodocyclaceae bacterium
GAAATCCTACAAATCCTGAGCCTGACCATGTTCGAGAGAACCCCGCTGGATCAGCTACTTGCTCGCATTCCACCCTCATCAGATCTACTGAAAAACCCCAACCAGTTGATCTTGTTCGATTAACGTTGGGACACTACTGATCTGGCATCTGAGTATTTGGAATCTGCTGTTCTCACTGCCGCAACAAAGGCGGCGATCTTTTCGGCATCCTTGAGACCCTTGGCAGCTTCAACGCCGCTACTTACATCTACCGCCCAAGGACGTATTTTAGTTACTGCTTCGGCAACGTTACCGGAATGAAGACCCCCTGATAGAACTACTGGCAATGGCAAATTCCCGGGAATCAAAGACCAGTCGAAAGCCTGACCAACGCCACCGTACGCTTCAACCCAGGCATCGAGCAGCAAGCCCTGAGCCGAAGGGTAACTGCGGGCAAATTCTAGCAGATCGAGTTCCGGCCGCACCCGCGCTGCCTTGAGGTAGGGCGAACCAAACTGCTCGCAGTACGCAGCATCTTCATCACCATGAAATTGCAGGAGATCAATCGGCACCGCCTTCAAGGTCGAGCGCACGACGGAGGGTTCGGCATTGACGAACAACCCGACGCGGGTAACAAAGGGGGCGACGCGTTCGGCCAGACGGGCGGCCACATCCGGCGCAAGAGCACGCGGGCTCGGCGGATAAAAAACAAAACCGACGGCATCCACCCCGGCAGCGAGAGCGGTATCGAGGTCGACTACACGGGTAATGCCACAAATCTTGATGCGGGTACGCTGCATTTTTACAAAATCGGAAACTGCGGGCAGGCCATGATACGTTCCTGCTGCGGCAATGCCCACTCCGGCGCATATTCGACCCTGGTAAGGTACAGTCCATCCGGCGCAAAAGTAGGCGCGGCCATGCTACGGTCACGCGCCCTTAGCAGCTCGGCCAGCCAGGTGGTCGATTGACGCCTCATCCCGACATAGACAATGGACCCCACCAGATTTCTCACCATGTGATGCAAGAAGGCATTTGCCTGAAAATCAAACATGAACATCTCGCCCTGCCGTGTGATCTCGCAGCGAGACAGCGTCTTGATGGGTGATTTAGCTTGACACCCTGCGGCGCGAAACGAGGAAAAATCATGTTCGCCCATCAGGCAGGCAGCAGCAGCCTGCATCGAGGCCAAGTCAAGTGATCGATGACACCAGCCAACCTTGCCAGCAAAAAGTCCCGGGCGTTCCAGGCGATTCAGCAACACGTAGCGGTAGGAGCGCGAGCGCGCAGCAAAGCGGGCATGAAAATCCTCGGTGACCCCAGCAGCCCAGCGTACAACAATCGAGTCAGGCAAGTGGGCATTCGTTCCCCTCACCCACGCGCTCAACGGACGCGTCATCTCGGCATCGAAATGTACTACCTGATCAAGCGCATGAACCCCGGCGTCTGTACGGCCGGCACAAATAGTCCGCACGGGTGCGCCGGCAACGGCAGACAGCGCTACTTCCAGCGCATCCTGCGCCGTGTTGCCAGACGGCTGCGACTGCCAGCCAGAAAAGCCCGACCCGTCGTATTCAAGTCCAAGTGCAATTCTCATAACCCGACTATAAAAGCCATACCCAATACCAGAAGACTACCCATCAACAGGGCATCTCTCAGACGAAAATTCGGCATGGCAAGACTAAGATTTTTAGATGCACCTGCTTGCTTTTCATCCGGAATCAACCACTCACGCCAGCGCAGTTGAGACTTATCTTCAACCAGTTCGAGCACCAGCATCAGCCGGACTGCCGTTGTCTTGCGCCAGGGAAATGGGCTATTCAACCAGTACATCCCGATCACCAATCCATTCGTACCAACCGATTCATGTAGCAGGGCCAAGCTGACGAGCATCGCTAGCAAGCGGCTTATTTGCTCCCCCGCACGCTCCAGACCCTCGAAGGTCAATCCCAGCGAACCAGCAAACCCCGGCAGGTACTCGCCCGGTGTGAATATAAAAAAGAGAATGGCAAGCGACAAAAGTAGCCAGCGCGAACCCCATAGCAGGCGGCGACTACGTTTGGGGGCAAATAGCGCTCCCAGCAACAGGCAAAGCGACGCCACCCACGGTAGCAGGCCTGTAGAAGCCCACTGAACAAAGAAAGCAAATCCAGCCCAGGAAAGGATGAGCGATGCAGGATGCCACATTGGGAGGAGAGGGCAGCTACGCCACGGCAAAAAAAACGCCGTGGCGTCCGGATCAGGCGTCCAACTGATCGAGGCGGGCGCGGGCCGTTGCCTGCTGAGCCACACTCCCCTCACTAAGAACCTCGTTCAGCAATTCACGCGCGCCGTCACGATCACCCATTTCCTCGTAGGCCTGCGCAAGTTCGAGTTTCGTTGAGACCTCGGGGTCGTCAGCATCGCTCCCGGCCATCGCAGGAGCAACCTCCGCCACCCGGGCCGTAGAATCCAGATCAAGTTCCGGCAGCGCCACAGGCGAGGCAGACGGCGCCGCAACAGGCGCAGCAAAATTGCCCGGAAGATCGATTTCGGGTAGTTCGACCGGGAGATCAACCGGCGCTGCAGACTGTTCGGCTGCAGATACCTTCACTTCAGGTTGCGCATGAACTGCAGCATCGGCAGCCCCGCCGACATCCATGGCAATATTGAGGTCCATTCCGGCATCGGGTGTCATCGCGACCGGGTGTACAGCCGCTTCTTCGGGTTCACCCAGGTCAAGGCTTATGTCAGCAAGACCAAGCGTATCGGCATTACGGCCCTGCGCCAGAATTTCTTCGGCAGCCGGCATATCAGAGTTAAGGCCAAGGTCGAAGTCGATGTCGCTGGCAACTGCTGCATCACGAGTCTCCGGGGCGACTTGCTCAGGTTCGGCCGCCGGTGACTCGGCCTCCCCGCCCAAATCGAGAGAGAAATCGATGCCACTACCGTCGTCTGCCACCGCCACGTCTGCTACGGGTTCTGCCACAGCAGCCTCAGTGGTGACTGTCGCACCTGCCACAGCTGGCTCGGCAGTTCCCAGATCGAAATCGAAGTCAAGACTCATGACCTCATCGGCTGCCGGTTTTGCTGCAGCCTGCTCGGCAGCAGCGGCAACCGCCGGCCCACTGGTCGTACCCAAATCCAGATCGAAATCAAGCGAGCCGGCATCAACCTCGGCAACCGGCGACATTTCTTGCACAAGCGGAGCGACAACTGAGACAACAGCTTCTCTTGCTGCCTGGTTTGCTGCTGGCTCAGGAACTTTCTCGGGCTCAACAGATGCTGGCGCTGCTACGGCTGGGCTTTCAGTCCCGGCACCCGCAAACAGGCCGCCGGTAACACCGAGCGCACGCGCTAAATCTGCCGCCTTGTCCCATTCCGGACCTCGACCGCTGTTCAGGTCATGCAGATTTTTTGCAGCCACTTCGAACTGCTGAACGCTCTTACGGTTGGCGTACAGTTCAAGGAGCTTGAGATGAATCGCGCCGCGTGTCGGGTCGGACTTCAACCCCTCTTTCAGTATTTCTTCAGCCTGACTATCGCGGCCATAAGCCATCAGGACATCGGCCTCGGCAACCGGATCGACATTTTCTTCGGTGGTCAGCACGCCGCCTTCGCTGAAATCACCCTGAATAGAAACCTCACCGTTATCGACGCTTTCGCTGGCTGCGCCAAAAACTGCGCCGGACTTTGCCGCTAAACCGCTTTCAGAAACACCGGGCTTATCTCCAAACTCAGCCGAATCACTCGCCTGCTTTTTTTTGCGCCACGCCGTAAAACCAAAATAACCCAACAGCAAGGCAAGCAGACCGCCACCACCAAAAACAAGCTCCGGATTATCATCGACGAAACTCGCTTCGGGCGGCGGGGGGGGCGGC
>CAIYZZ010000429.1 GCA_903930805.1 uncultured Rhodocyclaceae bacterium
CCCAACGTCTGCGTCAGGCGGCGAAGCGCGGTACGAAGATTTCCATCCTCCACTCTGCTGACGATGATCTGTTGATCAAGTTGTGCGCCAAGGCGATCGCTGCGCCGGCACAACTACCGGCCCTGTTGGCAGAAGTCGTCAAGGCAGTTGCCACATTGAAAAATATCCCGGTAGATCCTGCGCTTGAAAAAGTCGGCGCTGGCGGGACGGCACAAAATATCGCAGAAAGCCTCGTTTCCGGGCGCAATGCCGGCATCCTGCTCGGCAACTTCGCCCAGCAGCATCCGCAGGCTGCCACGCTCCAGCGCCTTGCCCAGCAGTTGGCTGGCCTGCTGGGTGCGAAGTTTGGTTTCCTCGGAGAAGCGGCCAACAGCCTTGGCGGCTATGTCGCCAAGGCTTGCCCGCAGAGCGATGGTTTGAATGCGGCCCGTCAGTTGGCTGAACCGCGTCAGGCCTATGTGCTGCTAGGTGTCGAACCCGAGCTCGATTGTGCTGACGGTGCTCAGGCACTTGCCGCCATGCAGCAGGCCGCCAGCGTGATCGTGTTGTCATCGTTCAAGTCCGCAGCTGCACTTGAATACGCCGATGTGCTGCTGCCGGTTGCGCCCTTTACCGAAACTTCTGGCAGCTTCGTTAATACCGAGGGTCGCGTACAAAGTTTCTACGCCGTTGCCAAGCCCCAAGGCGAAGCCCGTCCGGCCTGGAAGGTGTTACGAGTGCTGGGTAATCTCCTGGAAGTGGCAGGCTTCAACTACGACAGCAGCGAATCTGTGCGCGATGCTGCCCTGAATGGCAAGCCTGAATTTGTCTCTGGACTCGACAATGCCGTCAAGCCGGGTGCGCTTGATCTGTCCGTTGGCGGCAACGGGATTCAGCGTGTAGCCGATGTACCGATCCATTTTGCCGATGCGCTGGTGCGCCGCGCGCCCAGCCTGCAGGCGACGAAGGATGCTGCCGTACCCACCGTACGCATGAGTGCCGCCATGCAGTCGAAGTTCGGCGTTGCCGACGGCGAACGTGTAAAAGTCGGCGCTGGCGGGACGGCGATCCAGCTAACTGCACAATTTGATCCCGGTGTGCCCGACAACTGCGTGCGCATCGCTGCCGCCCATGCCGACACGGCTGCGCTGGGTCCGATGTTCGGTTCACTTACCGTGGAGCGCAGTTGATGGAAACGCTGATACTGCACGCACTTCAATCAGTGTTGGGCCCCTTGTGGATGCAGGTTCAGCCTGTCTGGCCGCTCATCTGGTCGATCATGCGCATTGTCTCCATCCTCGTGCCTTTGATACTTGGCGTGGCTTACCTGCCGTATTTCGAGCGCAAGGTTATTGCCTTCATGCACGTGCGTATCGGCCCCAACCGCGTCGGTCCGTTCGGCCTGTTCCAACCCATCGCCGACGGCCTCAAGCTCTTCTTCAAGGAAGTGCTGATGCCAACCAAGGCCAGCAAGGTACTGTTCATCGTCGGCCCGATCGTCGCGCTGGCTCCGGCACTGATTGCGTGGGCGGTGATTCCTTTTGCTGAGGGTTGGGTCTTGGCCGATATTGATGCAGGCGTACTGTTCCTGCTGGCCATTACCTCGATCGGCGTCTACGGCATCATCATCTCCGGTTGGGCCTCGAACTCCAAGTATGCTTTCCTCGGGGCCATGCGCGCCACGGCGCAGATGATCTCCTACGAGATCGCCATGGGCATGGCCTTGATCTGCGTGCTGATGGTGTCGAACAGCCTCAACTTGTCCGAGATCGTGCGTATCCAGGATCAGGGGCGTTTCGCCGACATGGGGTTTTCGATTTTTTCGTGGAACTGGCTGCCTCTGCTGCCGATGTTCATGGTCTATCTGATTTCCGGCGTGGCCGAAACCAACCGCGCACCTTTCGACGTCGTCGAAGGTGAGTCCGAAATCGTTGCTGGTCACATGATGGAATATTCGGGCATGGCGTTCGCGCTGTTCTTCCTCGCCGAATACGCCAACATGATCCTGGTCTCTTTCCTGACCTCGATCTTTTTCCTCGGCGGCTGGCTTTCACCCGTTGGTTTCCTGCCGGATGGCCACCACTGGCTGGCGCTGAAGGTGTCATTCCTGCTTTTCTGCTTCCTCTGGTTCCGTGCCACCTTCCCGCGCTACCGCTACGACCAGATCATGCGGCTGGGCTGGAAGATCTTCATCCCCGTGACCCTTGTGTGGCTGGTGGTGGTCGGCACGTGGATGCAAACCCCGTTCTCCCTTTGGAAATGAGGTCCGGCCATGCAACG
>CAIYZZ010000430.1 GCA_903930805.1 uncultured Rhodocyclaceae bacterium
AACCACTTCGACACCAATTCTCAACGTGCTCTCGCCAGAATTCCGGCCCGTGTCTCGTCGCCATCTCTTGCACCTTTGGAAAAACACCAAGAGTGCCCCCGCTCAATAGAGTAGTACATATGGACTGGCCGGAGCCTTACAGCAGACCTTCCCCGATCTGGGCATTTTCACCAGTGTCGGCTTTCAGCGAGAACCTGGAATCTCAGCTTCCGGCCATGACCTGCCGCTGGGTTTTCTGCTCCAATGCGGCCATTCACTTCGCGCAACGCTCCGAAGCGGCCATTGGCCTGAGGGTGATCAACTGCCGGTGTGCAGCGATAGGGGCCGGTCAGGTCAGCGCGACGTCAGGCAAGTCCCGGCCATGAAGAGACATTGTAGCTGCGAAAAATGCAATGATCGGAATAGCCGGCATACCGAAGGAGTCGCTCGCATCCGCGTACCGGTGGGTAGTCGTTGGTCCGAACGGCCACTCCTTCGTCGCTGATACCTCAACTTTCATGGCAGAATTGTACCGATGCTACAGGTGCTGGACGGATTCGTTCCTGAAGGAGATGTTCGATGACCGAGGTAGGCCGCGTATTAGCGGGTGTCATCGCCGCTCATGGCGGCACCGGACTTTGGCAGAGGTTAACCGCCGTCGAGGCGGTGTTGTCGGTCGACGGCTTCCTGTTTACCACTAAGCGCGTGCCACCGCTAAAACGTGTGCGAGTTACGGCGTCTACGAGAGAGCCGCGCTTTACCTTTTTCGAGTACCCGAAGCCCGGTCAGCGCGGTGAGTGGTTTGGCGAGGACGAGGTACGTATTGTTGCGGACGACGGTACGATCCTGGCCCTGCGCAAGCACCCGCGTGCCGCCTTTCGTGGTTTGCGCCGGGAACTGTGGTGGGATGATCTTGATTTCCTGTTCTTTGCGAGCTACGCAATCTGGAACTACTTGAACGCACCTTTCCTCTTCTTGCTTCCCGGATTCAAGTTCAAGATATGGCCGGCGGCGCGTGACGGAGTGGTTCGCATAGAAGCAACTTTTCCCCCAGAGGTACCTAGCCACTGTCGCCAACAGGTATTCCATTTCTCGCCGAACGGCGAGCTGTTGCGCCTTGACTATACGGCCGAAGTTGTCGGGCGGTGGGCAAAGGCCGCTCATATCTGTGAGGACTACCGCGATTTCGATGGTTTGCGCGCGCCAACTCGCCGTCGCGTTCGACCGCTGTTTGGCTTGCAGAATCCACTGCCTTTTCCAACGCTGGTCGCCATCGACGTGCACGAGCTGCGACCGGTGCGCGCGTCAGGGCAGGGAGCGTACACTGACACATTCAAGGCCATTGCCTGATTGAAGTCGTTGAACCGCAGGTTCCGCAAGCAGCCGTTGGCAAACTTGCACTACCGGCCGCAACCGGCCTTACGCAGTACCCACAAAGCCGCCAACTGAACGACCGCTACGCTTCGTGACTTGCCGAATCAACGAAGAGACTCGTTACGTAATTGAGTTGGAAGTCAGCGCTGCGGTGGGACGGCCTCAGTAAGGTTTCAGCCCCATGAAGCGTTCGAGGGCTAGGACGTGCGCGCGCTCCTCAGCCGCAAAATTCTCTGCATCGGTCCGCAACTGCGGATCGTCGGCCGTCCGGGCAATTGCTTCATAAAAGGCAACCCCATTCCGTTCCGCCGCCAGCGCAAGTTCCATTGCCGCGTTCAATTCGGCGGGTGGAGCAGATGGATCGACACGGGGAACCTCGCCAACACCTGCACAATCACCTCCGAGCGCGATAGCTGACAGGTCGCCGATGCCCGCCTGCCGCATGATGGCCTCGCGGTGGGTCCGCGAATACTCGGCCATCTGATCAAAAAACTCCATGGAATCGAGTTGGCCTTGCGCAATCACCAGATCGACAAGCCGGCGGTAGGCACGTTCGGCGGCATATTCGAGCCTGATCGCCTGAATGAAAAACTCCTGTCCGCTGGTATTCATAGGCATTGCTTGGGCAGCATCAAATGGAAACAAAAAGTATATGGGTCAAGCGACCCACCACGTTGTCACTCTACCAGTCTGTGGCACAGCTAGCCAGATGTACTTGCTTGTTACTCACTTAGACTGTGGCTTTGTTTGTAAATCTGACAAAACTGCCTATGATCACCACATTAGGTCGCTGGCTGCATGCTTGATTAGGTAACAGCGCGGTGTGGCACAACTCAGTCCGATGGGCTACTGAATGAACTCGCTTGGAACGTCAGCTGAATTTTCTTACCTGCCTTTGACCCAGCAACGACACGAATGACGGCAAAGGGCACTTATGCATCATTTGAAGTCGGTCGCAACAAATTTCGATGCGCTATCGAGACGCGCACTCAAGTGCTGACGATTTCCTTCAGCGCCACGATCAGCGCCGCGCACTGTTCGTCGGTGCCGACGGTGATGCGCAGGAACTGCTCGATGCGTGGTGCCTTGAAATGCCGCACGATGATGCCGCGCTGCCGTAGCGCCAGCACCGACTTTTCGGCGTCGTGCTGAGGGTGACAGGCAAAAACAAAATTTGCTGATGACGGCAGTACTTCGAAACCCAAAGATTCCAGATCACGTATTAACTTTGTGCGGGTACGGATCACGGCTTGTCGCGTGCGCTCGAACCATTCACGATCCTCGATAGCCGCTGTTGCACCGGCAATGGCGAGGCGGTCGAGCGGATAGGAGTTGAAGCTGTTCTTGACGCGCTGCAGGGCATCGATCAGTTCGACATGGCCAATGGCGAAACCGACGCGCAATCCGGCAAGCGAGCGTGATTTGGAGAAGGTCTGCACCACCAGCAGGTTGGGATAGCGGTTAACCAGCGTTACCGCAGATTCGCCGCCGAAATCGATGTAGGCCTCGTCGACAACCACAACCGAATCCGGGTTGGCCTTGAGCAGTGCTTCGATGTCGGCGAGCGGCAGGGCGCGCCCGGTCGGAGCGTTGGGGTTGGGGAAGATGATGCCGCCATTGGGCTGAGCGTAGTCGGCGACCCGCAGCGCAAATGTGTCATCGAGCGCTACGGTCTGGTAGTCGATGTCGTAAAGCCGGCAATAGACCGGATAAAAACTGTAAGAGATGTCCGGAAAAAGGATCGGCTGCGCGTGTTTCAACAGCGCCAGAAATGCGTGCGCCAGCACTTCATCCGAACCGTTACCGACAAAAACCTGATGCGGTTCGATGTTGCCGAAGAACGCCGCAATGGCTTCTCGCAGCCGGGTACTCTCGGGGTCGGGGTAAAGCTTGAGCGTGTCGCCGATTTCGCCGCGCAGCGCCTCCAACACATGCGGGCTCGGACCATACGGATTCTCGTTGGTGTTGAGCTTGACGAGGTTGGGTAGTTTGGGTTGTTCGCCCGGAACGTAGGGCTGCAAGGCGCGGATGGCCGCGCTCCAGAATCGGCTCATGGTGTGCGTGTAGAGAAGGGGTTGCAACTGGCGTGGAATGGTATCATGGTCGCGTTTGCTAACTTTGATGGCAACCTTTGATGGCTACTACGCTACGCACCGCCGATATACACCGCACCACGCTGGAAACTCAGGTTCGCGTCAAACTCGATCTGGAAGGCACCGGCAAATCACAGCTGGCGACTGGGGTGGGATTTTTTGATCACATGCTTGACCAGATTGCCCGTCATGGTTTGATCGATCTGCAGGTCGATGCGCGTGGCGATTTACATATCGATGCCCATCACACGGTGGAAGACGTCGGCATTACGCTTGGTCAGGCTTTGGCTAATGCGCTGGGTGACAAGAAGGGACTGACGCGCTATGGCCATGCCTACGTGCCCCTTGACGAGGCGCTGTCGCGTGTCGTGGTCGATCTTTCCGGCCGACCAGGGCTGTCGTTCAACGTGGACTTTGTCCGCGCGCGCATCGGCGAGTTTGATGTCGACCTGATCCGTGAGTTTTTTCAGGCGATAGCAAATCACGCTGCCATCACGGTGCACATTGATAACCTGCGTGGTGTCAATGCCCATCACCAGGCTGAAACCATATTCAAGGCGTTTGCCCGCGCATTGCGCATGGCCATCACCATGGATCCGCGTGCTGGTGCAGTCGTGCCTTCAACAAAGGGCAGCCTTTAAGCACACTGTAGCTTGGTGGCACTGCAACGATTTATTCGATAACTCCAGATGAAGACAGTCGCGATTGTCGATTACGGCATGGGCAACCTGCGTTCGGTGGCGAAAGCTGTCGAGCATGTTGCCCCTGATCACACGGTGATCGTCACTGCAGATCCGTCAGCCCTATCCAGTGCCGGGCGCATCATTGTGCCTGGCCAGGGCGCGATGCCGGATTGCATGCGTGAGCTCAAGTCCCGAGGGCTGGCTGACGCCGTCGCGCGCGCGGCTGCGGAGAAACCCTTTCTGGGTATTTGCATCGGACTCCAAATGCTCTTCGAGCACAGCGAAGAGGGGGATGTCGCCGGTCTCGGCCTGCTGCCTGGTCAGGTACGACGCTTTCCGGACCCAGCGATGTGCGATGCAATGTACGCAAATGAGGGCGCACGCCTCAAAGTGCCGCACATGGG
>CAIYZZ010000431.1 GCA_903930805.1 uncultured Rhodocyclaceae bacterium
GAGACATCCGCCGGGCGAATACCGTGGCGCTCGGCCGGGATGATTTCGACGGGGTGTGGTGAGGGTTCGCCACGTTTGAAGACGCGGCGCAGCAGCTTGCGGATCATGCGGTTGTCGGTTTGAAAGAGGTGCGCATGATACCGTTATCGCAAATTGTCGGTGTTGTCGTGGGTGAGGACGATCGTAAAGGGCGGATGCCGCGCCGCCCTTGGTTTCCCTTATGGCCCTGAAGTTGAAGGCCAGTAACACCTCGCGGCCAGCTAGAGACGCTCTGTTCTGGATCCTGAATGAGTACTTCAGACCGGGAGCTGCTTGCTGACATTGTCATAGACCATGATCGGCCTGCCTCGGTTTGCTGCCGTTCGACTTCAGCTTGGCCGCATGACGGCAGCGTGCCCAGTTCGGACAAGTAGCTGACGCGATGTCAGCCACGATAAAGATGCCTACGGAACAATCTATCCGGATACCTTGCCTGCCGGTACGGCACGAGACTGGCGCTGCATCATTTCCCTGCCCATCGTCAGAAACTGTTCTTCGACCTCATGGCGAACGAAGGAGGCGCCGAACATGCGCGCCAAGGCCGAGTCCGGCACAAGTTCGGCGTGATACTTGATCTGGACACCTTGATCGATGGGGGCGAGCTTCGTTTCGCTTTCCATCCGCTTCAGGGTGCCGGAAAGGCTCTTTGCCAGAATGCGCTTCGTCGGTTCCAGGCGCATCTCTCTTTCAGACTCGAAGGAAAATGCCAACAGACCAAAACGAGCAACCCCCTCCTGCCGGACGATCCAGATATTCCCATCACGCCGCGTAACCTTGCTGGCCTTCACATTGCTGAGGATAGCGGCCATGTGGTCGAAATCAGTCAATACGTCCCAGGCAGTGGCTTGTGGTACCAGCACATCCATCGTCGCATCGACGATAAAGCCTTCGCCGGCTTGGGCAACGTCAACAGCAATGGTCGGATCGGCGCCGAAAGCCATGTCGCCAAACAGGGCGAACAGACTGAACAGGGTGGCCAGTGTCAGGCGTGGCAAAAGTATGGTCCAGGAGCAGCGGACTGTTGTCATGACACCGATCACACGTCAGGTTTCAGGCAATGAGACGCCTTGGCAGCTTCATACAGGTCATTGAGCGCTTTGTTGTCCTTCGCCGGGACTGAAAGCTTCAGCCAATGATCATTGCATTCGGCTCGTTCGGCGATCAGTTCAGCGACGAACCGGGTCTTGTCCTCGATAGTGAGTGAGGATTTTTCTGCACAGGCGGCCAACGTGACCAGCAAGCAGACACCTACCCAGAGCAAGCGCCTCGGGTTGTACATAACTGCCTTGTCGTCCTGCGTAGTCATTGGCGTGATCCTCTGGAATGCATTTTACGGCTGGTAGTTGCCTTTAGTGCCTCTGACTTTAGCCTCTGGGGCGCGATGGATGTCACAAGGATGTGACGGGGGATGCCTGCTCAAAGGCGCAGGCGAGGGACTCCCAGAAATCTGGCATGTTGTAAGAGAGTGTAAATACGACTTCAGTTAAGGCTTAAAGCGTCGATGATGCGGTTGGGCGTGACTGTCCGCGCTCGCAACCAACAGAGGATCGATCCATGAACGTCAGTTCTGTTGGAAATGCTTACAGCAGCCTGCAGACCCAAGCCACACCACAAGTGGCCCAAGCTCCAAAGACTGGCGGGGACAATGATGGAGACTCAGATGGCAGTGGAACCAAGGCCGTGCAAGCGGCCCCAGCGCCTACCGTCAATATGAGCGGCCAGAAAATCGGCCAAGTCATCAACGACTCGGCGTAAGCACTACCCGCCTGCGGCTGCCCCTTCGAGGGAGGCCGCAGGCCCCCTTTTGGCGGATTACAGCCACCTTGCACTTCTCGCAAAGAGGTCTACGATACGTGTGGACAAGGTGAGAAGTAGCCATGGCATCCGTTTCGTCAGTCTCCAGTGCAAGCCAGTACGGCTTCGCGCAGCTCAGGTTGCAACAGGCAAGGCGAGATGCTGAGCAAGCGGAGACGACGGCTCAGGCGCTGAAGGCACAAGCAAACCAAGCGCAGCGTGAGGCGGTTAGCGCCAACGAGAACGCACGTAACCTGTCGGTTCAGGCAAGTCAGGCGCAGGAGAACGCTGGGCAGGCGCGGCAGGGTTTGGCGGCCATGAGCACAGCCCAGCAGTCCATCACGCAGTTGTCGAATACTGTCGATCAAGTGCAGGCTCGCCAAACAGCACCTGAAACAGCAACACCAAGCACCCGTACCAGCGTCGCCAGCAACGCCGCTGCAAGTATTTCAGCACCTGTAACTAACACTCAAGGTCAGGTCACCGGCAAGATCATCAACACGACGGCCTAGCCCGTCACGAAGGAGTCATCATGGCAACCAACGCAATCAGCTCTGCAGCCAATGCATCTCAGCAGGTACAGCAGGCCCAGAAAACGCAGCAGAC
>CAIYZZ010000432.1 GCA_903930805.1 uncultured Rhodocyclaceae bacterium
AAATTTGCGAGCGTGGGGGGCCATTATTCAGCGCGACGCGCGGCGGTCGCGCGTCAATTTGAAATTACGCAAGGCCGCGAGCGTTTCATTGAGTTCGATCGGCGCGTGCATCACGTTCTGTCTGGCGAGATTTTTCAGACTGGCCTGCGCCTCCACGACAGCCGGCGCGCGCGCGTCGAAATAACGTTCAAGCCATTCGCTTGCTTGCTTGAGATCGCTCTGGAAGCTGCGACCATCGCGTGCCAGCAAACCCAACCGCGCCGACAGCAGGCGCAGGCGCAAGTTCTCGCGCAGGAAGAAAGTTTCGCGCGGGGAGAGCAAGCCAGGGTCGCCAATACCCTGGGGGTCGATACGCTCGATGCGTACCAGTTGCCGCACCTCATGCCACAGATCGGCCAGCCAAGCCCGCGCCATCGCCTGCCAATCAAAAGTCGGCCCTGGCGGGACGGCTGCCACAGGTTTTTCGACGCTTGTCGGCGCTGGCCGCTGCTCGTAGGCGAGCGGCAGATTTGGCACGATATTCAGGATGGCTTCGAGCTTCATGGCGATACCTGGCACATCGGCACCCGGCAGTGCCCGCAGACGCTCGATATCGCGGTTGATCAGTTTTCTGAGCGGTAGAAATTGCGGCTGACCGCTCTTCGCCAAACGCGCATCCGCACCCTGCAAAACAATCAGGGCCGCCTCGACATTACCGGCCAGTTGCAGTTGCTGAGCCGCCAGCGATACATCCTGCTCGATCTCGGCCAGCAAACGATCCTCGCGCACCCGTGAAAGTTCCTGGTACATCGTTTCAAGTGCCAGCTGCTGGCTTTGCATTTCCGCCGCGCGCGCTTCCAGCGCACCCACCTTGGCCTGTAGCGCATCGAGCGCCTCGCGATTTTGTTTGGCATTGGCCTGCGTTTCGCGCTGCGCGGTATCGCTGTTGGTCAGCCGGCGAGCTAGTTCCTGACGGGTTGTTTCGAGGCGCTCGCTGCCTTGCCAAACCAACCAGGCCAGCGCCAGCACGGCCAGCAAAGCAAATCCGGCAAGTCCGGCGGCAAGCCGGAACGGCACACCGGCAGAGTCCCGGGGCAGCGGTTCAGCCGGGGTGATTAATTCTGTCGCGTGCGCTAATGTATTCGATTCAGTCATGGCGATGAGAAATGAGCAACGAGTCCTGCGAGCAATCCGGCATCGGCCGGTCCCGTCAGGATAATCTGCGTAAAGCCCAATGCGCGCGCCTGTTCGGCAATACGGGCATGCGGCACGAAGGTCGGTGTCTTTTTCAGCCAACTCTGGCCGAGCTTGCCGACCATCTCGTAGAGGTTGCGCAGGCCTTCGCTACTGGTAATGGTGATGGCATCCAGCCGGCCGTCGCTCCACAACTTGAGCAGCGGGGCCGGATCGAGTGCGGGTTTGGTGCGGCGATAGCAGGTGACGTAATCTACCAAAGCGCCGCGCGCTTTCATCGTGTCACCAAAGAGATCACGGCCGCCGTCGCCACGGAAGATGATGACGCGCTTCCCGGCCATGTCCTGCAGCGGCGGCAGCTCCAGCAGCGCCTCGGAATCGAAACGTTCATGCGGTGCAACTACATCACGAATGCCATGGCGCGCCAGCGCCTGCTCGCTGCTATGGCCGACCGTCGCCACCCGCACATTGTCCGGCCATTGCCGATACTCCAACACGACCGCCAGCGCCTTGTCGACGGCATTCGGGCTGACGAACACGGCCCAGTCGTACTGTTCGAGCTGGATGGCCGCATCGAGCAGCGGCGCAGTGTCGGTCACCGCCTCGATGGCCAGAACGGGGAACAGCACCGGATGCACACCAAGTTCGACAAGCGCCTCGGCCAGATGGGTGGCCTGACCAGCCGGTCGCGTCACGACAATGCGCCGTCCCGCCAGCACCGACTTTTCTGCCGTAGCGTTCATTACCCCAGGGCAGCAAGAATTTCGTTGGCACCCTGCGCGCGTAAATCGGCGACAAGCGCCAAACCGAGAGACTCAGGGTCTGCGGCTGGCCCAGTATGTTCGGCACGCGCAATGCGTGCGCCGTCCGGTGTCGCCACCAAACCGCGCAGCCGCAGGTTTCCATTCGCATATTCGGCGTACGCACCAAGCGGCACTTCGCAACTGCCGGCCAGGGCACGCGAAACGGCGCGCTCGGCGCGCACACAGGCCGCCGTGGCGACATCGTTCAGGGGTTGCATCCAGGCGGCAACCTCGGGCCGGTCGGATAGTGCCTCGATACCCAGTGCGCCTTGCCCAGCCGCAGGCAACGAGGATTCGGCGGTCAGCACCGAACGAATGCGTTCGCCCAGACCCAGCCGCGTCAGTCCCGCAGCGGCCAGGATGATCGCGTCGTACTGACCCTCGTCGAGCTTGCGCAGGCGCGTGTCGAGGTTGCCGCGCAAACTGGTCACGGCAAGATAAGGATAGTGGGCATGCAGCTGCGCTTCACGCCGCAGGCTGGAGGTGCCGACCACCGCCCCCGGCGGCAAGTCTTCGAGACGGGCATATTTGTTCGAGACGAATGCGTCGAGCGGCACTTCGCGCGGGCCAATCGCCACCAGCGTAAATTCGGGTGCCAGTTCCATCGGCACATCCTTCATCGAATGCACGGCAATGTCGGCAGCGTGATCCAGCAACGCCGTTTCGAGCTCCTTGACGAAGAGACCTTTGCCGCCTACCTTGGCGAGCGGTCGGTCGAGGATCTGGTCGCCCCGCGTTGTCATGCCCAGGAGTTCGACCTGGCATGCTGGATATAATTTTTGCAACAGACTACGCACATGTTCCGCCTGCCACAAGGCCAGACGCGATTCACGGGTGGCGATAACGATACGCTCGGGGGTGGGGGTCACTTGACTTTCCGATAGGCGAAATGGATATGAGCGATTCAGCAGCAGCCAAACCAGTAGCCGGAAATTCTAGCATCCAAGCCCATGCCACCACTGCATCCGCTGAAGCTCTCAGCGTTGGTGTAGATTAGCGCCACGCGCCACCGACTTGATCCGCATGTTTCCATGATCTCTTTGAAAATCTGGTTTGCTCGCATTGTCTCGTCCGGGTTTCTCCCCAGCGACGACGCCGACTTGCGGCTCAAGAAGCTTGCGTTGACTATGGTTCCTCTGATTATTGGGCCGGCAGCCTTCATCTGGGGATCGATTTACTTCCTGTTGGGACATCCGCTTTCCGGTTCGATTCCCATGTCCTACGCGATTGTGTCGGCAGCCAGCCTGGTCTATTTTTTCAGGACAAAGAAGACGCGATTCATTCAGGACAGTCAGTTGCTGCTGGTGCTGCTCCTGCCGTTCCTGTTGATGTGGTCACTGGGCGGATTTTCTGCCGGCAGCATGGTGATGATCTGGGCAATCTTTGCCCCCATTGCAGCCGTGATGTTCCTGGAGAAGCGGGAAGCTTTGTTGTGGTTTCTGGCGTATTTCGTATTGGTCCTGCTATCTGTGCTCATTGATGACTATGTCGAGGCAGCCACCCCCGCCCTGCCTGAACTGGCCAGACGTGTCTTTTACCTGTTGAATATCGGCTGCGGATCAGCCGGGCTCTACCTGCTGGTGTCTTATTCGCTCAATGAAGAAAAGAGAGTAATCAAAACCAACCTGCGCCTCTCCGCCACCGCCTTCGAGTCTCAGGAAGGCATGATGATCACCGACGCAAACAGCGTGATCTTGCGCGTCAATCGGGCTTTCAGTGAGATCACCGGCTACAGCCCTGAAGACGTTGTGGGCAAGGCGCCGAACCTGTTGAAATCGGGTCGCCACGACGCGCCCTTTTATGCTGCCATGTGGGAGGGCATTGAGCGCACCGGCGTATGGCAGGGCGAAATCTGGAATCGGCGCAAGAACGGTGATGTGTATCCCGCCTGGCTCATGATCACCGCCGTAAAAGATGATGAGGGTCTGACGACTCACTACGTTGGCACGTCCACCGACGTTACCGAGCGAAAGAAAGCGGAAGACGAGATCAAGAATCTAGCCTTCTATGACCCGCTGACCGGCCTGCCTAACCGACGACTTCTGCTGGACCGTCTCAGGCACGCGATGGCCTCCAGTTCCCGCAGCGCAAGGCATGGTGCGCTGTTGTTTCTTGATCTGGACAACTTCAAGACCCTCAACGATACCCGTGGCCACGACATCGGTGATCTGCTGCTGCAAGAGGTCGCCCAGCGCCTGGGTACTTGCGTGCGGGAGGTCGATACGGTGGCGCGACTGGGCGGCGACGAATTCGTTGTCATGCTGGAAGACTTGAGCGACAACCTGCTGGAAGCCGCCACCCAGACCGAAATCGTCGGCGAAAAAATCCTCAGCACGCTCAACCAGACCTACCATCTCGCCGACTACGCCTGTCACAGCACCCCGAGCATTGGCGTCACGCTGTTTGCCGATCACCAAGGGTCAATCGATGACCTGTTGAAACGCGCAGATCTCGCCATGTACCAAGCCAAGGCTGCAGGCCGCAACACCTTGCGTTTTTTTGACCCGGAGATGCAGTCTGTAGTCTCGACGCGCGCCGCGCTAGAAGCCGATTTGCGCGAGGCGGTGATAAAGCAGCAGTTTCTTCTTTACTATCAGACGCAGGTAGATGGCGCGGGACGCCCGACAGGGGTGGAGGTGCTGCTGCGCTGGCAGCATCCGCTGCGCGGGTTGGTGTCGCCGCTTGAGTTCATTCCCCTGGCCGAAGAAACCGGTTTGATCCTACCGCTGGGTCACTGGGTGCTGGAAACGGCCTGCGCCCAACTGACAGTCTGGGCTGCCCGGCCGGAGATGGCTCATCTCACTGTCGCGGTGAATGTCAGCGCCCGCCAGTTCCATCATGCGGACTTCGTCGATCAGGTGCTGGCGGTGCTCGATCATACCGGTGCCAACCCGAAACGACTCAAACTGGAACTGACCGAGAGTCTGCTGGTAGACGATGTGGAAGGCGTCATCGCCAAGATGACCGTACTGAAAGTGCAGGGAGTAAGTTTTTCACTGGACGACTTTGGTACCGGCTATTCGTCGCTTTCTTACCTGAAGCGACTGCCCCTGGATCAACTTAAAATTGACCAGAGTTTCGTCAGAGATATCCTCATCGACACCAACGATTCCGCCATAGCAAAGATGGTCGTCGCCCTGGCCGAGAGTATGGGCCTGACGGTCATCGCCGAGGGGGTGGAAATCGAGGCGCAGAAAGACTTCCTCGCGCGCAATGGCTGCCGTGCCTATCAGGGATATCTTTTCAGCCGCCCGCTACCGATTGAAGAGTTCGAGGCGCTGATAGAGCGGGTTTGACAGCACTCCCTCAGTGCGGCTAACAGTGATGTACTCTACTCGACAGATAGCCTCTCTGCTGCTCGTCTCTGTCCTGTTGGGTGGGTGCATCTATCTGCCCAAGACTACCGAGGTGTATAGCTCGGAGTGCAACACAAACATAAAACACATGACCCTGACATCAGAGCAAGTGGGGGCCTTCGTAGTCTGCAACCATGAAGCATGTGCCGCCTTGCTGGTACTTGCCGGCGTAGTGTCAGCGACTTCAGCAGTGGTATCCGGGAGTATCGTGGTTATCGGAAAGGCGGTGTATTGGCTGGAAAAACAGATCAACTGCAAAGATCCATTGAAAATGCAAGCAGCCCCTGAGCATTAATGTGGGAGGAATAGTTCCAGGAGCTTGCCGCGATTGGGGCCGCGAATGAATTTTCAACTGGTCAGGAATTCGACCAGCATCCCGGATGTTCTGCGCAGCCGCCTCGAAAGCAGCCTCGCCAGGCCAAACATGAATCGATAGGCCAACAAGGGGGTCTCGGCCGCCATGCGGCGCAGGCCCGCCTCATCCAGCGTCAGCATCACACAATCCGCATCTGCCACGCAAGTAGCCGAGCGGCGCTCATGATCAAGCAATGCCATCTCTCCCACAATTCGACCTCGTCCTTCATGGCAAAGCAAGTGGGTGCCATGCTCGCCTCCCTTGAAGATCGATAGTTTGCCCTCGGCCAGAATGAGCATGTAGTCGCCCGGATCTCCTTCGGTAAAAACGGTGTCGCCCTGCGCTTTCTTCACGCGATGAAGATACCGGCCAATGATCTTCAGCTCCGCGTAGGAGAAGTCCTGAAAGAGTTCCAGTCCGTCGAGTACGTCTGCTACGTTGATGGTCATTTCTTTCCGAACATATTTTTATGCCTTAGCGTTGCGCCAATGCGAAGAATAAGCCGATGCAACCATTTGACTGTAAGATGTCATTTACTCCTTCGCGCATGATCATGGTGCCATTTCCTTGAACTCCTCGAGCAGCAAGACCAAGGTAGTAGAGATCTTGGTAAAGTGACTATCGAGAGCGTGTTGTGCTTCGTCGACCTTGGCATCTCCCAGTAGCCCAATGATCTGACTGGCAGTTTGATGGAAGTCTTTATGAGCCTCAAGGATGTTCCTGAAGACTGAGAGGTTCAGACATTCCTGCTGTTTTGGGGAGTAGAGCCATGTCCCGAGTACGCAACTCGTGTGATCTGTAACCGACAGATCTCTCAGCTTATCCGCATCAATTCCCTCAATGGCGCTGCAAAAACGAGTCCGCCATGCTTTATGCGCGGCTATTGCTGCATCGATATCCATAGTATTGAACTTCATCAGTTGTCCTTTCCGACTCGTCTAAATTGGCTTCCTGTTTTCCTCGTGTAGATGCTGGGTAA
Source organism: uncultured Rhodocyclaceae bacterium (assembly GCA_903930805.1). Lineage (GTDB taxonomy): Bacteria > Pseudomonadota > Gammaproteobacteria > Burkholderiales > Rhodocyclaceae > Sulfuricystis. Next base: position 6,667 of record CAIYZZ010000432.1, read on the forward strand.
CGGAATGAACCATGGACACGCGGATTTCTACCGGACAAGTCTATCTGGCGAATTACCTATTTGCCACGCTCAAACGTGATGATGCTTCGTGTCATCCCTTTGTCGGCCCAATTAGGCATGACGCGCCATGGAGTCAGTACCTGAAGTCGATCTCCTTCTATCCTGAACGATCTCGACTGCTCAGTCCCAACCCAAGCCGGATTCCATGCAACCTCGACACTGGTAATCCACTTGTCACCTTCCAGACGATATTTGCCTGTATAAGCAACCAGGCTATCAAGTAGTTCGGCTTTCTCTTCGGCTGTTTTTGCAGCTTTCCGCCCTTCCCCCGTAAGCACAAACCAGACTCGTGCTTCGGGAGTGAATATCACGTATCCGGAAGGGCTCTTGCCCATTGGGTACATCATTTCTCCAGTGGTCTGGACTTCGACCTGGTAATTGACCAACCTCCATACGCCTTGCACAGCCGTATTGTCGGCAAAGCTCGGCTGCATTGCGATAAGCCATACAAGCGCGATCCAAAATAACCGGCGCATAACCTTCTCCTCTCTTATCAGAAATTAGACAACTCACAAATAGTGGCCAACGATAGTGGCGATTTGGCGCAAACTTTGCAAGTATGGGTCGGGCTGTGCATCTGTCAAGCATACTGCATCATCGATGGACATGTTGTGAGTTACTCTTCCTCAGTGCCAACAAGCGTATCCATCGCACTGGCAACGACTTCCAGCGTGGTGGCTACTTCTTCGAGATCAGCTACCAACTCACTGCGCTCTTCCGAATCCTCTGCCGTGTCATTGATTTCTTCCTCGATACATTGGCCAGTGAATTCCAGGGCGTCGGCAATAACCTCCAACTGTTCCAGCGTCAGTGCTACGTTAATCGTTTCACTCATGGCAATGCTCCTTTGTTGGTTTTTTTCAGCATGGCCAATTGGATTAATTACCGGCCTGCCTGACGAGACGTTGCAATAGAAAGAATTTGTTCCAGGTTAAGTCGTATGACAGCTCACTTCGTAAAAACAGAAATACTTCTTCTGCATACGCTCACAGTTCTTGCCATCAGTTCGCCATTCTGAAAGCGTTGTTCAGGATCCTTGGACAGCGACTTGTTGATCAACATGGCCACGCAGTCGGGAAGTTCTGCGTTATGAGTACGGACATCCGCGTGTGGTTCATTAGCAATTTTGAACATGAGTTGAGACAGCGATTCCGCCTGGAACGGTAGGTGCCCACTCGCAAGCAAATAGAGCATAACGCCTAGTGAATACAAATCTGACCGGCCATCGATCACCTTACCGGCGATCTGTTCGGGGGACATGTACGACGGCGTACCGAGCACCATTCCGGCGTCAGCCTTGTAGGAGTTGGTAATGCTGGCTATGCCGAAATCTGCCACTTTCACACTATCGGAGACTGGCTCGTACACAATATTACCTGGCTTGATATCCCGGTGTACGACGTCGTTGTTGTGGGCAAAGGCCAGCGCTTCGGCTACCCGCTCCACTATCGAGAGCACCTTGTCCAAGTCGAGCAGATTACCAGGCTTGGTGTAACCCGTCAGGTCCTTGCCTTTTAGGAACTCCATTGCGATGTACGCAAGATCACGCTCCTCCCCGACATCGTAAATTGCGACAATGTTGGGGTGCAAAAGGTGTCCGGCGCTCTCAGCTTCGCGAAAAAAACGCTCCTTGATATCCTTCAGTTTGTCAGCCCCAAACTCCTTTGCGAGCGCCATTGTCTTAATGGCCACGACGCGCCCAATCTTTGGGTCTGTCCCAAGATAAACGGTACCCATCGCACCCTTACCAAGTTCCCTATCAATCTGATAGCGCCCAAGCGTTAACTTTCCAGGGCTATCCGCC
>CAIYZZ010000433.1 GCA_903930805.1 uncultured Rhodocyclaceae bacterium
ATTGCTTTTTCCAGCAACTCATTTCCACGATCAGGATTAGGAAGCACCCCCGTGCCTGTTCGTAACATGTACGCAAGTCCAGCCTGTGCAACCGCATGACCAGCATTGGCTGCCATTTCGCGATACTTAAATGCCTCTTTCAGATCCATTTTCCCCCGCTTACCTGAACGCAATTCAACGCTGTACAGCCATTGAGCGTTGGGGTCGCCCTTGTCGGCTGCAGCCTTAATCGTTGCCAAGTCGTCTGTTGCTTTCACGACGACAGATGGCGCAGGTGCAGGCGACTCTGATTTCGAGCACGCGACGAGGGTAAGGGCAAGCGCGAGGATAGAAAGCAATCTTGTCATGATGATCAGAGCCTGAGTGAATCGTCGGGATGCTGGTCTAATACCAACAAAGTGCATAAGTGTATATCAACGTCCCAACAAAGCCAGTAACCAGCTTGAGTTTTCCCCGGAGGCCGACATGACCCGCCACTACTCCACCCGCGACTTCTTCCGCAACACCCCCAACGCACTGCTGTCCTGCTATTTCAAGGCGCGCGGGGTGTTGCAGGACTTCGATTTCACGGCGATCAAGGAAACCAAGATCGACGCCCTGTTCGAGGCGTGGCTGGCGCTGCCGGATGCACAGCGGGCGAGCATGGATACCGAGCTGCGCGAAGTCAGCGAGATGAGTTCCGACAAGGGCACCAAGGCCATCATCGACGAGGCGGAATTCCATCTTTCGGAGGACGGCGCACATGAGGCGTTCGTCGCCAAGTTGATGGCGCTGCCCGGCCATCACGAACGGGCGATGACGACCTTTCTCGACCATGCCACGCTGTGGAAGGGGGCGACGCGCTTTTATCACGCCGACACGCTGAGCCACTGGCGCAAGCGCAAGAATCTGCCGCAGGTGAAGGCGGCTATCGATCAGGCCAGCCTCGACGCGCTGGCCGCCGCCATCGGCCGCTATTTCCGCCAGGCCGAAGGGCGCGGCATGCACTGCGTGGTGGAACCCTACCGGCGCGGCGAGCTGGATTACTTCTTTGCCTACCCCGAGGACTACGCGCAGCAGGCAGTGGAATGGGTGGGCGACGAGTTCGAGCGCCGGCCGCATCATCCGGCCTTCGAGATTGTGTTCGTCTATGCCCAGCAGGGTGGTCGGCTCGATCTGCATTTGACCGGCGACCGGAAAGCGGTGGAGCCCTTGCAGGCGATCTTTGCCGAGACGATTCTGAAATGCGACGAACTGCCGGCCGACCCGACCGATACGCGCGTCTATAACTTGTTTTCCCTGCGGCGCAAGGATTTCAGTTTCACCTGGAACCCCGCCAGCGGCGTCGAGCGCGTGGCCGTCAACAAGCTGCGGCTGTCGCTGAACAAGGACAAGAAGCTCACGCTGGAAGCCAACCCAAAGCACGACGCCAAGGCCGTCTATGCCCTGCTGGACAAGCTGGCACCCGTGCTGCCGAGCCATGAATATCAGATCAGCCAGGTGGGCATCACGGCCACGGTGAAGCTCGACCCCAAGGCACCGGCCAAGACCGTGACTTTCCAGGTGACCTACCCGAATTCCTGCTCGCTGAAATACGACGAGATCGGCCTGAAGCTGCGTGCCATGCTCGAAGCCTCGGGCATCGAGCCGAAAGAGCCGGCGGAGGGCGCCGCAGCTACCGATCCCGCCGTCCCGCCAGCGCCGACTTTATGAACCAGGCCGATGTGCTGCCCACCGTGCTCGACCGCCTTGCGGCGGCGGCCGGCGAGGTGGCGTTGTTCTCCGAGCGCGAGCTGGCCGAATGGCCGGCGGCGGCATTGGCACGGCTCAAGGCCGAGGGCTTGCTGGTCAAGGGGCCGCCCGCCGATACCGTGGTATGCCCCGGCTGCGAGGAAGATTGCACCATGCCGGTGGAAACCGACTCCACCCCAAGCGGCGCTCTGCGAGCATTCGTGGTGTGCGACAAGCGCGACGATGTGGCGCGTGTGACCATCGCCCGCGATCAACTGGAACAATGGACTTCTTCGCTGGAACGGGTGGCCGATGTGTTGGCGCGACTGCTCGGCATGCGGCGTTTCGGCAGCGATTCAACGGCCCTGCGCTGGGATGTGGGCGTGCTCAAAGGCGCCAAGGGTTCTGCGCATGTCGTGCTCGGCATCGAGAATGAATTGCGGCTCACCATCGCCGGCCACAGCCTGCCGGTGGCCGATGTACTGGAACTCGGCGACAAGGGTTTGAGCATCGAGCGGCGGGCGCTGCTGCGCTGTGTCGATAACCCCGTGGCGGCGGCTGGCGATCAGGAATCCGCCGAGCAACGGCGCGAGCGCTTGCGTAGGCGTCGCAATGAATTGAAGGCAGCAGGCAAGCGCAACTTCAATCAGGTGCTGGCCGAAGAGGAAGGCATTACCGTCGAACGCATCAAGCAGTTGTTGAAGGAAGAAACGGCCGACCAGCCAGACACTTGGTTCAATCTTTCACCCAAGGGGACTACCCAGAAGAAACCGAACCCCCAGCGCTGATGCGGCTTCGCGCCGTGTCGGCTGGGTAGCTTGCGGGGTAGCACCCTACCCGGCAGAAAAAGCACGTCATGTTCAACAACGCCCAACGAGGTGCCAACATGACGACTACCATCCTCCGCCTTCCCGCCGTGCTCCGCGAACGTGCCCGCTCGCGCAGCGCCCACTATCTCGATATTCAGCAGGGGCTGTTCACGCATCCCGTGCAGATCGGCCTGCGCGCCGTTGGCTGGCCGGCCTCGGAAGTGACCGCGCTAAACGCCGCCCGCATCGCTGGCAAGACCGAAGCCGAGATTCGCGAGCTGGTCGCCAAGCTCGAAGCCGCCCGCAAGTTGGCGGCATAGGTGGCGATCATGAGCACGACAGATTTCCCACCCGATCCGCCGGAAACCGATAAAACCGGCGAAACCGTAGTCGTCGGTAACGACGAGTTCCTGCGCACGCTGTTCTCTGGCCTGAACGGCGACATCGCGCCCGTGGTGACCAGCTTCAAGGGCAACCCGGCAACCGTCACCCAAGGCGCATGGAAAAGTCGGCGCTGGCAGGACGGCACTACCGCGCTGCCCGCCGACGCCAACAACTATTTCTCGCTGGCCACCTTCCGCCCCGATGATGCGGGCGAGTATCGCCGCCGCAAGGCGCAGTTCGTCGCGTTGCATGTGGTGATGCTCGACGACATCGGCGGCAAGGTGCCGATGGAGCGCGTGACGCTGCCGCCCACCTGGCTGCTGGAGACCTCGCCCGGCAACCATCAGGCCGGCTATCTGCTGACGGAACCGCTCACCGACGGCCTGCTCGCCGACCGACTGATGACCGCTATCGTCGCCGCCGAGTTGTGCGACCCCGGCGCCAATGGCCCGCGTGCCCGATTGGCGCGGCTGCCGGTGGCGGTGAATGGCAAGCACGCGCCGCCCTTCGTTTGCCGCATGGTGACGTGGGCACCCGGGCTGCGCTACTCGGTGGCCGATCTGGTGGCAGGTCTGCAACTGGAGATGGGCCAAGCCGAACGCGCGAAGAAGACCGCCACGCGCAACCACTCAACCCGCCCCAACGATGGCGATCCGGTCTTGATTCCGCGACCGGAAGAAAACGCCGTGCTCGCCGCGCTGCGCGAACGCGGTCTCTACAAGGTGCCGCTCGGCGACGGCAAGCATGACATCACCTGCCCGTGGGTCGATGAACACACTGGCGCGGTCGATGGCGGCACGGCCTATTTCGAGCCCGACGACAACTGGCCCATTGGCGGTTTCAAGTGCCTGCACGGCCATTGCGCCGAGCGGCATATCCGCGATCTGCTGGCCTATCTCGGCATCGAGATCAACGCGGCCATGATGAAACCGACCATCCGCATCGTTGCCGGCGAGATTCACCGCGTGGTCGATGCTGCCGAGCGCGAGCTGGCACAGTCGCGCCGGCATTATCAGCGCGGCGGGTTGATCGTTACCGTGGTCACCGATCCCGGCACCCGCGAGACACGCATTCAGGACGTGACGCAGCAATCACTGGTGCGCTCGCTGGCCGGTGCGGCGCTGTGGGAACGCTACGACGCCCGCGCGCAGGATTGGGTGCGTACCGACCCGCCCGCGCGCCATGCCGGCGTGCTCTTCGATTCGACCAGCTATCCGCATCTGCCGGTGCTGGCCGGTCTGACGCGCCAGCCCTACCTGCGCCCCGACGGCAGCCTGATGACGGCGCCCGGCTACGACACCGCCACTGGCATGTTCGGCGTATTCAACGCGCGCGAATTCGCAATTCCGCCGCAGCCAACGCTAGAAGATGCCGAAGCGGCCTTCGCGCTGCTCACCGATCTGCTAACCGAATTCAGCTTTGCCGGTGAAGTGGATCGCGCGGCGGCATTGACGGCGATGCTCTCTGCTGCCGTGCGCCCCAGCTTGCCGGTCGCGCCGATGTTTCATGTCCGCGCCCACATGGTGGGGTCTGGCAAGTCCTACCTGTGCGAACTGATTACCGCTTTTGCCACGCCCCAGCGTGGCACGCCGACCAGCTTTCCCGCCGACGACGAAGAATGCCGCAAGCTGTTGCTCGCCGAGTTGCTGCGCGCCCCGGCCGTGATCGAGTTCGACAACCTGACCGGCGATCTGGTCGCGCACAAGAGCTTATGCACCGCGCTGACGTCGGAGTTCATGAGCGGCCGGATTCTGGGCGTCTCGAAAACCGCCACCGTCGGCACGCGCGCACTGTTCCTCTCCAGCGGCAACAACGTCGGCCCGGTGCAGGATATGACGCGGCGCTGCCTGACGATTCGCCTGTCGCCGCAATGCGAAGTGCCGGCCGCCCGCAGCTTCACCCGGCCCGACCTGGTGCGCGACGTGCTGCGCGAGCGCGGGCGCTACGTCACGGCGGCACTGACCATCATTCGCGCCTGGATCATCGCCGGCCGACCGAAGACGGAATGCAAGTCGCTGGCAAGCTATGGCGACTGGTCGGAACTGTGCCGCCAGCCTTTGCTGTGGCTCGGTTGCGCCGATCCAACGGCCTCGGTGTTCGAAGCCATGGCCGAAGACCCCGACCGCGAAACCCTCTCGCGCCTGCTGCAAGCCTGGTTCGCCACATTCGGCAAGACGCCCGCGATGGTGCGCGAGGCTGTGAATCGCACCGTCGGCATGTACGACCAGGCATCGGAATTGCGCGAGGTGCTGCACGACATCGCCGCAGAACGCGGCGAGATCAACCGCCGCAAGCTGGGCTGGTGGATTCGTCGCCACGCCGGCCGCATCGTCGATGGCCTGCGCATCGTGCGTGCTACGGGGAACGGATCGGCCGAGCGTTGGCGCATCGAGGTTGTGGATTCGCCTTCGTCGGTTTCGTCGGTTTCCGCTGGGGCGATGAGCGAATCTGTCGGCGACACGGCGGCGTATCTCCGCGCCAGCCGTGGCGAGTAACCCGAAAAGTCGGCGCTGGCGAGACGGCGACTTTTCACTTGAGGAATCTATTGAGGGCGACTCAAGTCGTGCTGAGGCAGGATTAGCTGTCAGACCGCCCGAAGTCAAATCGGACAACATACGAAGCCGGCGACATTTCGCTCCTCTGATAAAGCTCTTCTGCGGATATTGGTCGCAGGTCTTCAGGTTTCCCGTCTCTGCCGAAGAAGACCAAGTAGAAAAAGTAGGCTCTGCGATGCCCGGCAGATTCCGACACCGTGTGCTCGTTGTCCGACAAGAAGAACCTATGGCCTTCACCGTTGGGAAGTTTCCCGACGGCCTTAACCTCGATGTATCGCTGCTGCCTTTGAGCAGTATGGGACAGGAAGTCGTATCCGAAGCCGGGCCGATCTCTTCTGTCTTCGATCTTTGAAATCAGATGCGGTAGTCCGACACCGTCAAGACGCTGCCTTTCCCATTCGAGCGCAAATTCTTCGGCGGCCTTTCCGATCGCATCCCGTTGGTTCTGAACATCCTCGAAATTCACCTTGCGGGGAGCCGCCTTCTTTCTGGGCTTTTGAACAGTTGGCGTGGCTTTCCGATCCGCATGAACGTATGTGTCATACAGGAACGCCATGAACTTCGGGTTGCTCCACCCTCGCGTAATCCTATTCGAGAGCTTTGCCAGGAGCAGTCGGTGTTGATACTCGCTGGCAGGTCGATCTTCGCCGTAGCCGAGTTCCGTTCCAAGCATTTCCAAGTGCTCGGCGCTACAGACGTTCAGGAAGCGCTCGGGGAAGTACAGACTCAGAATTTTCGCCTTGAACATCTGCGAAAGCGGATTGGCATCAATCGCCTCGAAGTCGAGATCGGACACCTGCCCGAGTCGGATCAATGCCAAGAGAGCATCCTTGACCGACCGAAACGCATCCTCCTTGGTGGCTCCAAATCTGCGCGTGAAGCGATAAATCCTGTTGTGGTCGCTCTTGGTCTTGCCGAAGTAGATGCCGAATTTCTCCGAAGTCGCGCCTTGAATGTTCGCCCAGGGGCGTGTCTTGGCTTCAACGTGAGCGCAGAAGGTCGGCTGCTGATGACCGATGACGTAATCGTCGAGTTTGATCTTTGGCAGGCTCCCGAGAGGAAATGCCTTTAGGAACTCGCCGCGCGTCTGCGCGGCAATATCCTCGTGGGTCACGTCGTAGGCGTGATCGAACGCCTGCAATTGCACAGTATCGAACGATGATCGCGTCGCCATGTGTGATCTCCCCTTATTGCCCATTGAGCTTAGGCGGACATCATAGCGGCAAGCAGGCCGTGCCGTAACCTCAAATATGTGAGGGGAGCCCCTTGGGGGCGGA
>CAIYZZ010000434.1 GCA_903930805.1 uncultured Rhodocyclaceae bacterium
TAGTATTTACGTAAAGGATAACCAAATGAAAAATATAGACAAAGTTGACGCCCGTGAAGTTCGTCGCAAACTTGGGCTAAACCAACAGCAATTCTGGTCGAAATTGGGCGTGACGCAAAGTGGCGGGTCGCGCTATGAGAGTGGGCGCAACATGCCGCGCCCGGTCCAGCATCTGTTGCGCCTGATCCACGTCGAACAGATCGACATCCAGAAAATCAAGCGCGACGACTATGAGGTCGTTGAATACCTGAAAGCGCACAAGTCAAACTTGTTCAAGGAATTGAAAAAAGAAGCCAAGGCCCAGAAAAAGGCCTGAGTGACGGGAATCAAGGGTTGACGCAAACGGTCAACCCGATTCTTTTCTTGATGCGTTCGGCAAGCATCTCCATCCATTCAGCGGACAAGACCGCAAGGCGTGCCGCTTCGGGTTGGCGTGAAAGCCGGGCCAGACCGTAGAGATGTACACCGGCAAGGCTGCCTGCCGCCTTCTCCAGCAAATCGAGATAAGCCGCCAAATCTCCCGCCGCTGGCGAAACGCCATCGAGTATAAAAAAACAACTCTGCACCCAGGTTTCGCACAACGCACCACATTGCTGTAATCGACGCAGTACCGTTGCAGGTTGCAGCGCCACATCATTGATGCGTCGCATCGCGTTGGCACCGACAGTGTCAACCTTGAACCACACTTCGCCACCTGTTGCGCCAATCATGGCGACGCCACGCCGCACCCCCTCCCGTCCCAACAAACTGCCGTTGGTGATGAGTCGCAACTTGGGTCGATTCGCCTTGGCCAATGCGTCGATCAAGCGGCATACATGTTCAACGGCATCGGCAAATTCGGCAGCACTCGTCGGCTCACCATTCCCTGAAAAGGCAACATCGACGACCCGCCTCGCCTCCGGCGGTACATGACGCTCCAGAAAATCGCCCGCGTAAAGTTGCGTGAGCATTTCTCTCAGTTCGATGTCCAATTGCTGAAGATCGATAGGTGGCGGACCGCCGCGCTTGAGATCGGGTACCTGGCAATAGATGCAGCGCCAGTTGCAGGCATTGTTCGGATTGAGGTTGATACCGACAGAAACCCCGCCGGCGCGGCGTGAAACGACCGGATAAACATAGGTCATGCCGGCGCTGTCGCGGCTGTGATCCTGAATGGTAAGGCGGCCTGATGTGGGGGACATGCTGGGAAACGGCTGGGATATACTGCGACGTCCCCAGATTACCACCACTCCCATGCAGATCACGCGTCGCCTCGAATTTGACGCCGGCCACCGTATCCCGGATCACCAGAGCCAGTGCCGCCATCTGCACGGGCATCGCTATGCGCTGGAAATCACGCTCGCCGGGGAGGTCATCGAAGCCGCCGGCCAGCCGCACAACGGCATGGTAATGGATTTTTCCGAGGTCAAAGCGATCGCCATGCGCCACCTTGTCGAGACTTGGGATCACGCTTTCCTCGTCTATCGCGGCGACACGGCGATTACCGACTTTCTCGCCAGCCTGCCAGACCACAAGACCGTCGTGCTCGACAGCGTGCCAACCGCCGAGAACCTCGCGCGCATCGCCTTCGAACGGCTCGCTCCGCTCTATCGCGATACTTACAGCAACCATCTGCACCTCGAACAGGTGCGACTCTACGAAACCCCCAACTGCTGGGCGGACTGTCGCCGCAGCGATTTCGCCTCATAAATTTCGAACCGTCAAATCATGATCCAGCGCACCCCGCTTTACGACAGCCATGTCGCCGCCCACGGCAAGATCGTCAATTTTGCCGGCTGGGAAATGCCCATCAACTACGGTTCGCAGATCGAGGAGCACCACGTCGTGCGTCGGGATGCCGGCATGTTCGACGTCTCGCACATGCTTGCCATCGATCTCACCGGCAGCGAGTCACAGGCGTTCCTCCGCCGACTCATCGCCAACGATGTCGCCAAGCTGAGCGTCCCCGGCAAGGCTCTCTACTCCTGCATGCTGCAGGAAGACGGCGGTGTCATCGATGACCTGATCGTCTACTTCTTCACGCCGACCAACTACCGCATCGTCGTGAATGCCGGCACGGCCGAAAAGGATCTGGCCTGGATGCGTTTGCAGGCCGCCAACTTTGCCGTCAGCCTCACGCCGCGCCGTGATCTGGCGATGATCGCCGTGCAGGGTCCGCAGGCACACGAACGCTTCTGGGGAGCCTTCCCCACCAGCCGCGCCGCGACCGAGATACTTGCGCCATTCCAGGCTGTCTATTGGGATGGCTGGCTCGTCGCCCGCACCGGCTACACCGGCGAGGATGGCTTTGAAATTGCCGTACCGGCAACTGAAGCCGCCACCATCTGGCAAAAGCTCGTCGAGGCGGGCATTCGGCCCTGCGGCCTCGGCGCGCGCGACACCCTGCGTCTCGAAGCCGGTATGAACCTCTACGGCCAGGACATGGACGAGACGCAGAACCCGCTCGAGTCCGGTCTGACCTGGACCGTCGACTTCAAGGACGCCCAGCGCGACTTCATGGGAAAGTCGGCGCTGGCGGGACGGCATGAGCGCACGTTTGTCGGTCTCGTACTGCTCGATAAAGGTGTATTGCGCGCCCACCAGAAAGTCATTACCGCAAAAGGCGCAGGCGAAACCACCA
>CAIYZZ010000435.1 GCA_903930805.1 uncultured Rhodocyclaceae bacterium
GCCATGAGTCAGGACAACCGTGTCTATTGTGGTGGGATCATAAAAAAACTGTCTGTTCTTCTGTTCGGCTTCAACACGTTTCCCCTGGAACATCCCGCAGTCAACAAGAATCCTCTTACCATCAACTTCAAGAAGGTGATGAAACAATCCGCTTCCGTCGCCGCGCCTGCAGAAAAGGCACCGGTTGCCGTCCCGTCAGCGCCGACTTTTATTGTGAACATCGACCGCCTGCGTTTCTACAAGGGCGAAATGGAGTTCGCCGACTACTCGCTCGTGCTGCCGTTCGGCACGCGCATCCACGAGTTGCGTGGCAGTATCGCCGGCCTGTCGAACCGCCCCGGCGCGGTGGGTCAGATCGAGCTCGATGGTGAGGTGGATGAATATGGCATGGCGCGCGCTATTGGCTATGTCAACCTGACCAACCCGACCGATGCGCTCGACATGCGCGTGCAGTTCCGCAATGTCGAGATGACCCGGTTGACGCCCTACATGGCGACCTTTGCCGGGCGCAAGATCGAATCCGGCAAACTCTCACTCGATCTGCAATACAAGATCAAGCAGCGCCAGTTGCAGGGCGAGAACCAGGTCATCATGGACAAGCTGACGCTTGGCGAAAGAGTTGAAAGCGCATCGGCGAAAGACCTGCCGCTCGATCTGGCCATTGCCATTCTGCAGGATTCCGACGGCCGTATCGACCTCGGCCTGCCGGTGGCCGGCAGCCTCGATGACCCGGCGTTCAGCTATGGCTCGATTGTCTGGAAGGCGATTAGCAATGTCCTGACGAAGATCGTCACTGCGCCCTTCCGTGCGCTGGGCGCGCTGTTTGGCGGTGGCGGTGAAAAAACCGAGAACATCGTGTTCGAGGCCGGTGCGCCGCAACTGACGCCGCCCGAGCGTGAGAAGCTGGTCCGGTTGGCCGAAGCGATGGGCAAACGTCCCGGCCTGATCCTCTCGGTCGGTGGTATCCATGCCGATGCCGATCGTGTCGCGCTGCAGGAAGTCCAGTTGCGCCGGGCCGTGCTCGTGCAGTCCGGCCAGCGGGTCCCCGAGAAGGGTGACCCCGGCCCCGTGTCGACACAGCAACCAAAAATCCGGGATGCGCTCGAAACGCTCTACAAGGAGCGTGTCGGTGCCAGTGATCTGGCGGCACTCAAGGAAGGTTTCCGCAGCGCCAATCCGGGCCAACTCGAAGAGGGCACGGCCGGCCAGGTGATGTCGCGCATTACCGGCCTGCTGCGCGAGAAGAAGACCCTGAACGAGAACGAAGTTGCGCAACTCAAGGGCGCTGATTTCTATGCTGTGCTTTTTGAACGCTTGCGTGCGAAGGAGACCATCGCTGACTCTCGGCTGCAAGCGTTGGCACAGGCGCGCGGCGAAAGCGCGATCGAGATTCTCAAGTCAGACGGTGTAACGGCGGAACGCCTGCAGTTATTGCCGCCAGAGCAGAGCAAGCTTGAAGGGGATGGCGCGAGTGGCGAGATACCGCTGCGCATGTCGCTGCAGCCTCTCAAGACAAACCCATAACCAGCGGAGAAAGAAATGGTCAGTACCCCGACCCCGGTGTGTGATTTCGGCTGGCAGGCTCCCGATTTCGAGCTGCCCGGTGTCGACGGCAAGCGCCACACACTTGCCTCGGCGCGTGGCACGAACGGTCTGCTGGTCATGTTCATCTGCAACCACTGCCCCTACGTCAAGGCAGTGCTTGATCGCATCGTGCGCGATGCCGGTGAGCTCAAAGCACTCGGTGTCGGCAGTATCGCCATCATGAGCAACGACCCGGGCGAATATCCCGAAGACTCCTGGGACAATATGGTCGAGGTCGCCCGCACCAACGATTTCCCCTTTCCCTATGTGCTGGACGAAACTCAGAGGGTGGCGAAAGCCTATGGCGCCGTCTGCACGCCTGACTTCTTCGGTTTCGATGGCAAGCTGGCGCTGCAATATCGTGGTCGTCTTGACGCTTCGCGCAAGGAGACTGCGCCGCCCGATGTGCGGCGTGATCTGTTCGAGGCGATCCGTCAGGTGGCGCTGGGTGGCGTTGGGCCGTCCGAGCAGATTCCGAGCATCGGCTGCTCGATCAAATGGAAGCACGCGTGAGAGCCGTAATCTTCATCGTGGCTGTGCTGGTCATGAGCGCTGCTGGCGCAGAGGACAACGTGCTGCTGATCCAGTTGCAGCAGGGCGGTGCCTACAAGGTCTGGCACACCGAGGGGGAAAGCCAGCTTTCCGACGACGAGGTGATGACACTCGAAGTCAACGCCAGGCCGGAAGGCGGCACAGAGTTGACGACTGCTGCCGGCCCAGCCCGCGCCTATGAGACTAGCGACGGCGTGGTGATCCGCCTGACTGTGGCCCCAAACGATAAGGCCGTGCTGATCGATCGCGATGGTTGTGGTCACATTCGGCTTTGGCATTCAGCCGGGGCGACCCAACTGACGGAAGACCAGATTACTGACATTTTCATGAGCGCGCTACCGGAAGGCGGCAAGCGTCTTACCCTGGGTGAGTACAACGTCAAGGCCTTCATCACCCGGTTGGGCGTGACGGCCACGCTTTGGAAGGCACCGGTGAGGTTGAAGTAGCTGGTTGTCGAAATAGCTGGATTGCCTCCCCCCTGCGTCGCTTAGAATTCCTTTCGCCCGAGACTTCTGGTAAAAAATTCAAAAATGAAAACCAATTTACCTATCACGCAGGTTGAAGTGCCCTTCCCTAGGGGCCATTACATCGTCTCGCGCACTGACCTCAAGGGCATGATGACGTACGCCAACGATACCTTTGTCGACCTCAGCGGTTTTAGTCGCGAAGAACTGATTGGCAAGAACCACAACGTGGTGCGCCACCCGGACATGCTTCCCGGTGCTTTTGCTTGGCTGTGGGATACGATAAAGGAAGGCCGTCCCTGGCGTGGTATCGTCAAAAACCGCTGCAAGAATGGTGACTACTACTGGGTAGACGCGTTGGTCGTACCGGTACTCAAGAATAACCAGACCATCGGCTACATGTCGGTGCGTACCGAGCCGACGCGACAACAGGTGGCCGAAGCCGAAGCCCTGTATCGGCAGTTGAAGGAAGGCAAGGTAAAAATCCCCACGCCGACTGCCTGGATGCGCACATCACTCAAGGCGAAGCTCAGCAGTTTCGCGCTCTGGCTGATCGCTGCACAGATCATTGCGCTAGGCGCTGAAGCGATCGGACCGTCACTGGGACTCACTCCAGGCACGGTGGACCTGACGCACAATCTGCTCAGCATTTCAGGCGTGATTGCAGGCATTTGGCTGTTGGCAATCCAGAACCAGATGATGACCATCATTAATAACATCAGCCGTCGTCTGGACAATATTGCCCAAGGTGACCTGACCGATGTGATACCGCTGCATCGCGTTGATGAACTGGGCAAGCTCAACGATTCGCTGGTCACCATGCAAACCCACCTCAAGGCCATGATGGCTGAAATTGCCGAGGCGGCAGATCAAGTGGGCGCGAATGCAGACGTCTTGAGCGCCGAGATGGACCAGACCCGCAAGGTGACTGAGGTTCAATCCGACGCTGCCAGCAGCATCGCGGCGGCGGTCGAAAAACTGGTTGCATCGGTCAATGAAATTGCCGACAGTGCGCAACAGGCCTCGCAGGCAGTCGCGGCATCACACGGGCTGCTCAACGAGGCATCGCTACGCATGAGCGAAAGTCAGTCTGCCTCGCAAAACGTTGTGACGACGGTTAATGGCGCAGGGCAGACCATGGCTGAACTTTTCCAGTCCATCTTCGCTATTGATCGCGTCAGCCAGGTCATTCGCCGGATTGCCGAGCAAACCAATCTGCTGGCCCTGAACGCCGCTATCGAAGCGGCCCGGGCTGGCGA
>CAIYZZ010000436.1 GCA_903930805.1 uncultured Rhodocyclaceae bacterium
CGGCGGCGGCATCACTGGCAACCCAAGCATCCAATCCTTTATTGCCGGTAGCGGTACTCCCTCATCGGACCCTATTGGCGGGAGGGGTGAATATGTCCTCAGTGCCAAGCTTGGGCCGTTAGGGGTTCCCACCGCCACCACCATGTACACTCACTCCAGAACAATCACCCTGTCCAGTGCTCTTACTGCAGCACCCGCCGTGGGTACGGCGCTGGCGGTTGTATCCGGAACCGGTCAGTTTCTGCCCGACAGCATTACCGGCTACATCAGCGGCACCACCCTGACCGTCATCACTGCCCCGACCACTTCCTGGGGACCGAAATTGAGTGTGGGTGACGCGATTTTCGGGGGAAAACCCAATACGACGATCACCGAACGCAGTCCGACCAACGGCATGACGGGAACCGGCGGCGTGGGAACCTATACCATCACTCCCAGCCAGACCGTTGGGACATCGGCGCAGCCTGTCACACTCATGTCCCGGGCGGCCGTGACGGGAACCCCAACGGCCAGTTCCTTCACCGTTTCGCGCGCGCCGAGCACTGCGCTTTCTAATGCCCAAATTTGCGGCGGCCTTTGTCCCATCCTGCTGAGCGATGGCGTGAATACCCCGGTCGGCAAGGTCAATCTCACCAATATCGTCGATTATGACGATTGGTCGTCGGGTTTCGCCTGTGTGAAGGGAATCGATGCCACCAACATCAAGACGGTAGTGAACGTCTTTTCCAAGCAGGGCACCTGGACCGAACTGGTGCAATGACGCCCGCGCAGATTAAGTGATTCCGCAGGAATAGGCTCCAAGCTCGAATTTCCCTAGGCAAGCACCTCGACCAGGCGCGTGGTCTGACCGACAAACGGCGATTGACCTTTCCGGCTATCTCCGCCCGGACTGGTCGCCGTCCCGCCAGCGCCGACTTTATTCCAGTATATCCAACGCAAATTCAAGGTGATCATGAGCAAACTAGACGTGGTAGTTGATGAATTGTTTGGCAAGTTCCAGCAACAGTTTCCGCTGGCAAGCCGGACGTCGATCTCGAAGAAGGTCATTGATAAAAGGATCGATATCTTCTATGCAGACGCGCATCAGATACGCAAGAAACATCGTCTCTGGCTGTTTGGCTGGGCCCGGGTGGTCTTGAAGTTCCAGCAACGCCTGCTACAGGCGGGCTATCCGCCCGATGGCGTGAAACCCTTATTGCTTGGCATGATCATGTTCTCCTATAACGCAAAATAACGCCATCGTCTCTTCTCGTCATGGCACAACTGCTTGCATTATTTTGGGTCACCATCGGTCAATGGCTCGAATCCAGAGGCATGGGAGCAGTAGCCGAAGACTGCTACCGTTTGGCCGGCAACAAGGGCGGCAAGCGAGGGGCTAAGGCACTGTGTCGACTTGGAGGCATCATGTTCACCAACGGTCAATTACAGGACGCATTGGCCGCCTATCAGGAATCCATTCACCATGACCCCGCTAATGTAAGCGCCTGGTGTGATCTGGGCGTCGCTTATCGCGAGTCTGCCGAGTTTGACGAGGCGCGCCGCTGTTATGACCGGGCGCTGGAAATCGATCCGCTGAATTCACTTGCGCTTACACGCATGGGGGAGTTGCATCTGGCCGAAGGGAATCCCGGTGCCGCGCTGAACTATTTTGAACGCGTTGCGGATGAGTCACCCGTGTTCCATGAGGCACTGGTGAATCGCATCGAGGAACTTATCGAGGGTGACAAACTGGTCGAGGCTGAACACGCGGCCAGGCAGGCCATTGAGCGTTATCCCGACAATGCACATTTCCACGCATGCCTGGGTAGCGTGCTGATACGTGCCGGCAAGGCAAGGCTGGGCCTGGCTGCCTGCAAGAAGGCATTGGAGATACAACCGGAACACCAGGAAGCCCTGTTTAATCTGACGATCTTGCAAAACGACGTAACGGCGCTACAGAACAATATCGGGTTTATTCGTCAAAAACTGGAACAAAATGTCGAGTCTGCCTATCTTCAAATATTGCTGGCAAAGGTTTTGCGGCACAGCGAGCAATTGGCGGAGGCTGAAGCGGTTTGCCGCAAACTTCTGGAAAATCAGCCCACCCATGCGCCAGGCTGGAAGGCGCTGGCCGAGTGCGTAGGTGCCAGAGGCGATGCGGCTCAAAGCCTCGAGTACTGCAAAAAGGCGTTAGTGCTTCAGCCGGAGTGGGACGTGGTTTTCTCGAGTATCGTCTTCAGTTCAACGTATCTGCCTGACCAGTCTCCCGAGACGATATTCAAAACCCACCTTGATTGGGCCGGGCGCTACGAAGCGCCATTGCTGGGAAAACAGTTCAAGCACCTACCGGGCAAGGACGCCGACAAACGACTCAAGATTGGTTACGTATCGGGCGATTTGCGCAATCATCCTGTCGGAATTCTTCTGCGCGGTGCGCTGCAACAGCACGACCATGGAAAATTTGAAATTCATTGCTTTCAAACATCTTTCACTGCCGACCATTTAACTGAAATCCTGCGTGCGGGTAGTGATTACTGGCACCAGGCACAGTTGATGTCAGTGGACGAACTGGCCAATCTGATACATGCGCAGGGCATTGACATCCTCGTTGATCTTTCTGGCCATTCCTTTTTCAACCGGCTGAAAGTATTTGCGCTTAAGCCTGCTCCCATCCAGGCGGCCTGGATTGGCTATTTTCACTCCACGGGTTTGAGTAGTATCGATTACTTCATTACCGATCCGCACACAACGCCCCAAGCTTCCGAACAATACTTTTCCGAAATCCCGGCAAGGCTGCCTCATTCGCGTTTTTGTTATACCCCTTTCGAATTGACGCCAGAAGTCTCCGCACCGCCGTTCAGTCGGACGGGTTACATCACCTTTGGCAGCTTTAACCGACTGAGCAAGCTTAACGAACCGGTCATCGACGCATGGTCTCGCATCGTCATGAGCCTCCCCGCTGCCAGACTCCTGATTAAAAGTAGCGGGCTTGGCGACACCGAAACAGCCGAGCGTCTCAAGCAGCGATTTGAAGCCTGCGGACTCTCGCCTGAACGACTGATCCTGAGGCCATCTTCAAATTACTTGCAGATGTTCGATGAATATTCTGAAGTCGACATTGCACTAGACCCTTTCCCCTTCAATGGCGGGATGACGACCCTCGATGCACTGTGGATGGGCGTCCCCGTCGTGACGCTAGCCGGCAATTCGGTGGTATCGCGTCAATCGGTATCGATCCTGACCAATCTCGGGCTCGATGATCTGGTATTTCCCGATGTGGAATCCTATGTCGCGGGCGCTGTGGCGCTGGCTCTCGATACACCACGCATCACAAACTTGCGCGGCATTATTCGCCCGAAAATGTCCCGGAGCCCACTCTGCGATGCCGAGCAATTCACGCAGGATCTCGAGATGCTGTACCGGCGCATGTGGCAGGCATGGTGCCATGGCGAGAAACTTGGGCCGGAAATTGTGCCGGGCGCCCCCGTGGCGAGAAAAATACCGTCTCGCTTCTCGTTTAGTCAGGCGTCCGACCGCCCTTTGCTGGAACTTTTCCAGCAGAAAAGATGGCAGGGCACCCCTCCCCTTGTTAGTCTTGATCCACGCTTAGACGCATTAGGCCCAGCGCCGGACAGGATAGAGGTTGTCAGTGCCACACGAATGACGGAGAGTGAGTTCTGGAATAAATCTGCGCTGGGAATTTCGCTGCGGCGTCTTGGCCGAGATACCCGGCTCGTAGCAAACATTGCGTATGAAAACCAGCGAGGCCTTCCGGAGGTGTACAACACACGCATCAACGCCCCCGACAGCCAGGAAATTCTTGTATTCATTCACGACGATGTCTGGATCGACGACTGCTTCCTGGCTGATCATGTAATCAATGGTCTCGCAATGTACGATGTGATTGGTGTTGCCGGCAATCGGCGCAGGGTGCAAGACCAGCCAGCCTGGGGGGCATTGTCTTTAAACAACAATACGTTCCAAGACAGTACCAATAAAAGTGGCCGCGTAGCTCACGACAGCCATCCATTCGGTGCGATTTCGTTTTTTGGCCCCGTACCTGCAGAATGTGAACTCTTGGATGGCCTTTTTCTTGCGACCAAAAAGTCCAGATTAAAGTCCGTCAAGGTTGAGTTTGACCCACGCTTCGATTTCCATTTCTACGATATGGATTTTTGCCGCAGCGCGCGAAAAAATGGTTTACGTCTTGGCACTTGGATGATCGGCCTTACCCACCAAAGTCACGGCGCATTCGGGAGCCCGCAATGGAACGAAAAACATCGTCTTTATCAGGATAAATGGGAAGCTGATCAAAAGGTCCCCCAAGGTGGCAAATAGACAAAGCACTATGATCCACAACTTTCCGATACATCAGTTTCTAAACTAAGCTGGAATTTTCATGCATTGGAATATATCGATTACAACCGCACTGCATCCATGCGGTCCAACGAATATGATTAGACCCTGCGCATACCAATCGCGAAACAAACGACACCCATGCTACTGCGGAATGACTATTAGATAATCGGGTTAAAGGCCAAGCGATGAAGTTTAGCGAATCTCCTCTTGCTCATCACTATCTCGACGGACTTACTGGTCTCGAAATAGGCGGGTCGGCTCACAACTCGTTTGGCCTGAGAACCCGCAACGTCGACTACTGTTCCGACATGAATACCTCATTTAAGTTGGCCGAACTACAGTTGTGTGGCGAAGCTTTGCCTGTCGATATCGAGGCACCCGGTGATAATCTTCCGCTACCCGATAAGAGTGAGGACTTCATCATTTCATCGCATGTCATCGAGCATTTTTTTGACCCGATCGGCGCGCTGAAAGAGTGGGCGCGCGTCGCGCGACATTACATTTATGTGATATGCCCACTACGGGATGCTCTGCCCTCGGATCAGGATTTGCCCATTACTTCGCTACAGGAACTACTAGACCGACACAACGGCAAGATCGCCATGCCATGTGAAAATGAATCTGACTACCCTTATCATTTTACTCGTTGGACTCCCCAAGGGTTCGTCGAAATGTGCCGGCACGTTGGTTTCAATGTGGTTGACTTTCAGGAGAGGGACGACAAAGTAGGCAATGGCTTCGCCGTCGTCATCAAGTTGGATGAAGCCGATGAAACCCACGCACGGGCCAGTAATGGGTTCCAAACTTGGGCTTCTCAGGTACTGCTTCGCATCTTGACGAAATTATGTTCCTGATTGATGTCACCAGGATTAGGTTAAAGGGGCTTCAGGGTCGGCGATTAACCGTCGGAATAAAGTCGGCGCTGGCGGGTCGGCGGCGTGAGATGGGTGCGTTTCCAGCGGGTCGCCACCACCTAGCGGATCGCGTTCATTCGATCCCGCAAATAGCTGCCTGATCCGCGGCTCGGCACGTTCGAGCAACTTCGGGTTCTGTCGGTAGGCCATCAGGATGAATGCCCGGTTGGCTTCGATCTCCTGCAACAGGCGGTAATTCTGCTCTGCCGTCAGCATGCCTGAGGTCCCGCCTGGATCTTCCGCAGTTCCTCGATGTCGATCGTGTCCTTGCCACGGCCCGTACCTGTCTTCATGATGATCAGGTGCTCGATCGAGGCGACCGGCACCTTGAGGGGGCCGATATCGACGATCACGGCGTCACGTTTCAAGTCGGCGAA
>CAIYZZ010000437.1 GCA_903930805.1 uncultured Rhodocyclaceae bacterium
GAGCACCTCGATGGCGCAGAGACTATTCAGGCGCTCGGCGAACATCGCGGTGAATTTTTCCGGCATGTGCTGCACGATGATGATGCCGGTGGTCACAGCGGGCAGTTTGGTCAGCACCGCCTCGAGGGCTTGCGTGCCGCCGGTGGAGGTGCCGATGGCGACGACCTTGTCGGTGGTATTGGCCATGGCGCGCGCGCCGGCGGCCTGGGCGGCGAGCATCGCATCGGCGGTCAGCTTTGGTGCCAGCGTGGGTGGCACACTGGCACCGGGATGTACGCGCCGCATGTTGGCACGCGCGGCAGCACGCACCGCGCTGACGATGTCATCGCCGGATTCCTGCAGGAACTGCTTCACGCCCATTTTTGGCTTGGTGATGATTGCCAGTGCCCCGGCTGCCAGCGCCTCCATCGTCGTCGCTGCACCGGCCTCGGCCAGCGAGGAACAGACCACCACCGGGGTCGGATGCTCGGCCATGATTTTCTTCAGAAAGGTGATGCCATCCATGCGCGGCATCTCGATGTCGGTGACAATCACGTCCGGCCACACGACCTTCATCCTTTCGAACGCATAGATTGGATCGGCGACGGCAGCAATGACCTCGATGTCGGCCTCTTTTTCGAGGGTTTCCCGATTCACCTGGCGCACGACCGCCGAATCGTCGACGACGATGACTTTGATTTTTGCCATGGCTATCCGGGCAAGCGGTAGATGGTGGGTTTGATCGGCTTCACCGTTTCGTTAAGGCCATTCAGACTTTCGGAATGGCCGACGATGAAATAGCCGCCTGGGCGCAGTTTTTCAATCATGCGCGCGACGACCTTGCGCTTGGTATCGTTGTCGAAATAGATCATGACGTTGCGCAGGAAGATGACATGGAACTTGCCGACTTCGGGCAAAGTCGTGTTCAGGTTCACCTGCATGAAGCGCGTGTGACGGCGCAAGGCCGGATCGATGATGAAGGCACCTTCTTGGCTGCGCACGCCCTTCAGGCAATATTTCCGAAGATATTCCTTGGGCAGGCCGCGTGTGCGATCAAGCCAGTAAAGGCCGCGCTGGGCGATGCCCAATACATGGGTGCTGATGTCGGAACCGAGGATGCTCCACTGGCCGTTGGCACCCATTTCGTCGGCCAGCACCATGCAGAGCGTATAAATCTCCTCGCCGGTCGATGAGGCACCGCTCCAGATGTCGAGGGATTGGCCGGGGGGATGTTGCGGTATCACCACCTGGCGCAGAAAATCGAAGTGCGCCTCTTCACGGAAGAAATAGGTTTCGTTGGTGGTCAGCAGATCCACCATGGTCTGCCGCTCAAGCGGGTCGTTGCCGCTGGAAACGAGCTTGTAGTAAGCGGCGAAGGAATCCAGATCGAGTGCCTTCAATCGCTTGCCGAGACGGCCAACCAGCAGAACCTTCTTCGAGTCGGCGAGGCTGATGCCGGCGATCTGGTAAATCAGACGCTGGAATTGGGCGAATTCGGCGTCGGTGATGCTGGTGTTGTCAGAGGCAGCCATGTTGGAAACATTTTGTCGAAGCAGGCCGCGAGTTTACTCGATTGCCGTCCCACCAGCGCCGACATTTAATTATTCAGTTTGAAGAAAGCCATCAAGTCCTGCAATTGTGCTGACTGCCCGCTCATTTCCTCGGCGGTCGCGGCCAACTCTTCGGAGGCGGAGGCATTTTGCTGCGTCGCCTTGTTGAGCTGGCCCATCGCACCGTTAATCTGGCCGACGCCGGCAGATTGCTCCTGCGAGGCTGCGGCGATTTCCTGCACCAGGTCGGAAGTCTTCCGGATCGTCGGTACCATCTCGTCGAGCAGCGATCCGGCCTTCTCGGCCAGCTTGACTGAAGAGGTCGCGACCTGGCTGATCTCCTGCGCGGCAATCTGGCTGCGCTCGGCGAGTTTTCTCACCTCGGCGGCAACGACGGCGAAACCCTTGCCATGTTCGCCGGCACGCGCGGCCTCGATGGCGGCGTTCAAGGCGAGCAGATTGGTCTGGTAGGCGATGTCGTCGACAATGCCGATCTTGCTGGCGATCTGTTTCATCGCCTCGACGGTTTCCCTGACGGACTGGCCACCCTCGACAGCTTGCTGCGACGAGCGGGTCGCCATGCCGTTTGTCACCTTGGCGTTCTCGGTGTTCTGGCTGATGCTCGCGGTCATCTCTTCGATGCTGGCGGTGGTTTCTTCCACCGAGGCGGCTTGCTCGGAAGATGACTGCGACAGCGATTGCGCCGTCTCCGATACCTGGCCAGCGGCATTGTTGATCGAGTCGGCGGTGGTTGTCACCTCGCCGATGGTTTGTGAGAGCTTGCCCACCATGTTGTGCATGGCGAGCTTGAGCTGGCCGGTCTCGTCTTTCGAGTCGGCATCGATTTTCACGGTCAGGTCGCCGTCGGCCATGCGGTTCGCGACATCCACCACCTCGTTGAGCGGCCGGGTGATGCTGCGTGTCACCCACCAGGCAAACAGGCTACTGAGCACGAAGGCAACGATGATCAGGGTGATGATGAGTGTCTTGGTTGCGTCGATCAGTTCGTCGGCGTCAGTGCCCGTTTTTTTCATCAAGTCGTCCTGAAATGTGATCAACGTCTCGACCGACCTGATGTAGTTACCCTGCGTGGTGCGTACCTCGGTCAGCAGGAGTTCGACGGCAGACTCGCGCTTGCCGGTGCTGATCAATTCCAGCACCTTGGTCTGCGAGGCGAGGTAGGTGCTGCGCGTTTCCTGAATTTTCTTCAACAGATCGCGGCCCTTGTCCGACTTGATCTCCTTGTCGAGTTTGGTAAGTTCATCAGTGATGATCTGGCGCTGATCGGCCATGCGCTGCATTTCTGCCTTGTTGCGTTCTGGATTAGTGTCGAGCAGCAGGTTGCGCAGGCCTCGCGCCGTGACGTTGACCGCGCTGATGACCTTGTTAGCGCTGGCGGTTTTCGGGTAGCGGTCGTTGACCAGCAGCTCGGTGCCTGTGCCGATCGTGACGAAACGCGTGTAGGCGACAACGCCCAGCACCAGCATCAGTACCTGAACAAACAGGAAGCCGACACCCAGACGAACACCAATCTTCAGGTTCTTGAACATGGAAATTTCCTTTATGGATATTTCAGGTACTGGTCTTGCCATCACCGACTTGCGTGTCGATGCGGAAGAAGGACATCAGATCCTGCAACTGCGCGGACTGGCCGCTCATTTATTAGGCGGTCGCCGCGAGTTCCTCGGACGCTGATGCGTTGTGTTGTGTGGCCTGGTTGAGCTGGCCCATCTCACCGTAGATCTGGCTGACGCCGGTGCTTTGCTCTTGCGAGGCGGCAGCGATTTCCTGCACGAGATCAGAGGTTTTCCTGATTGAAGGCAGCATTTCGTCGAGCAGCGATCCGGCCTTCTCGGCCAGCTTGACGGAGGATGAGGCCACCTGGCCAATTTCCTGTGAGGCAACCTGCGAGCGTTCGGCGAGTTTGCGCACCTCGGCGGCGACAACGGCAAAGCCCTTGCCGGCATCGCCGGCGCGGGCGGCTTCAATGGCGGCGTTCAAGGCCAGCAGGTTGGTCTGGTAGGCGATGTCATCAATGATGCCGATCTTGTTGGCGATCTGCTTCATCGCCTCGACCGTCTCCTTCACGGCCACCCCCCCCTCGGTTGCCTGCATGGCGGCGCGACTGGCCATGTCGTTGGTAACCCTGGCATTGTCGGAATTCTGATTGATGCTCGCAGCCATCTCTTCTATCGAGGCAGAGGTTTCCTCGACCGACGCTGCCTGCTGGCTGGACGACTGCGACAGCGCCTGTGCCGTGACTGAAACCTGGTCGGTGGAGTTCGACAAGCCGTGCGCGTTGGTGATGACTTCGCCAATGATGTGGGTAAGGCTTTGCGTAGTCTTGTGAATGGCGGCGAGCAGGCTGGTTTCATCCCCTTTCTTCAAGGTAATATTTTGTGTCAGGTCGCCCTCGGCCAGACGATACATTGCATTGACAGCATAGGTCGGCTCGCCACCCAGTTGGCGCAACAGGTTACGTCCGATCAGGTAGGAAATCGCCAACATGGTCAGCATGGCGAACCCGGCGGCGAACGCGATCTGCATCTGCTTGCGGGAGGTTTCATTGGCGAGAGCCTCCTCGGTTGCCGCCGCTTCCTTGGCCAGACGCTCGATACCCTCCAGAACTTCCTTCTTGAGGGCGCGCCAAGCCGGTGTTTCATCCTTGATGAGCCGTGTCTTGGCTTCATCCAGACGACTGGCCGACACTTCGGCCAGCACCGCGGTGCGTGCCACCTGCTGTTGCTGGGCCAGTTTTGCGATTTCATTTACCCGCTGGCCGATCTCCGGGTGATCGGCCGAAAGTGTCCTGGCCTTGCTCAGGGCGGCGTCGAAATCGCTCACGGCCAGATTGAGGTTGTCGTAAGCCTTGCGATTGGCAGGATCGAGCATGATGTTGCGCAAGGCCTGCCCGCCTTGCAGGCCCTGGGCATACATCTCGTTGAAGGCCGCCAAGCGAGCGCTGTCGTGTGCAATGAAGCTGGCAAAACTCTCCTTGCTTCTTTGCATGGCCATGACGGCGATCACCAGGGCAATGGCGAACAGCACCAAGGTAGTTCCCGTCAGTGCCACCAGTTGCGTTCTTACCTTCAGGTTCGCCAGCATCAGGGTTACTCCGTGGTAGCAGCCAGTGTTTCCGGGTTGGCCTGTGAGACATCGGCGAGCATGGCCATTTCATCGACGGAGAGGACGCGGTCGATCTGCAGGATGATGACGAACTTCTGATTGACCTTGCCCATGCCGGCGATGAAGTCGGCGCGGATCTTGGCACCGAAAGAGGGCGGGGGTTCGATCTCGCTGGCCTGGATTTCGAGCACCTCGGAAACGGCATCGACCATGATACCGATATCGTGCTTGGCGTCATCCTGGGTAATCTCGACGATGACGATGCAGGTGCGGCGTTGCACCTCACTGATCTTGCCGCCGAAGCGGGCTGCCAGATCGACCACCGGCACGACTGCGCCGCGCAGGTTGATTACGCCACGGATGAAGCTGGGCATCATCGGAATCTCGGTGAGATTGCCGTACTCGATGATTTCCTTCACGATGAGAATGCCGACGGCGAACATTTCGCTGCCGAGGGTGAAGGTGAGGTATTGATGGGTATCACCGCCGCCGGTATTACTCTTGGCGGCTGTCAGGGAACTGTTTGACGCTTTGACCATCTGGTTCATGAAATATTCCCCGTCAATTGCCTAAAAACCTGGAGTGAGATGTGCTCAGTGCATTTCGAGGCGATGCAGACCTCTATTACCCTCGGCCTGTTGTTCTTCATTGCGCGCACAACGCGTGATCAGCGCCTGCACATCGAGGATCAAGGCCACTTCGCCGCTGCCCAGGATGGTCGAGCCGCCGATGCCGCGCATGTGGCGGAATAGCGTGCTCAAGGGCTTGATCACGGTCTGGAATTCGCCTAGCAACTGGTCGACCACAATGCCGGCCTTCTGCCCGGCGTATTGCACCACCACCACGTTTTCGCGCGTTGGCTGTTCGCCGGGAACTTCGAATATTTCCCGCAGGCGCACATAGGGCAGCACTTCGCCGCGCAGGTTGATGTAATCGCGGTCGGCATTGATGTTGGCCAGTTCGAGGCATTCGACCACCGCGTCGAGCGGGATCACGTAGGACGACTTGGCGACTCCGGTGAGGAAGCCGTCGATGATGGCCAGGGTCAGCGGCAGGCGGATACTGAAGCATGTGCCCGCGCCCGCCGTGCTGCTGACAGTGACAGCACCGCGCAGCGCGGTGACACTCTTCTTCACCTCATCCATGCCGCTCGCCTGGCCGGAGAAGCCGGGTTCGAAAATGAGGTTGATGATTTCTTCGTCCGAGTATGCTTGTTCCGGCTGCAGGAGGCCTTTCTCGGTCGCCTCGGCCTGAATCGCCTTCAGGTCCAGGCCGGCACCGTCATCCACGACCTCGATGACGATGCTGGCAGAGTCGTGGTAGGCGTTGAGTTCGATTCGCCCCGTGGCGGGTTTGTCGTGCTCCAGGCGCACATCGGCCGGCTCGATGCCATGCGCCAGGGCGTTGCGCACCAGATGCAGCAGTGGGGCGCTAACTTTTTCAACCACCGACTTGTCCAGTTCGGTTTCGGCACCTGTCAGCGCAATATCGATCTCCTTGGCGAACTTTTTGGCCTCGTCACGCGCGAGCCCCTGAATGCGCTCGAAGGTTGCGCCGATCTTCACCATGCGCATTTGCAATGCCGCGTCGCGGATGCTTTCCACCAACTGGGAAACGACCGAGTTGGCTTCGGCCAGCGCCGTCTGGCCACTCTTGTGCGACAACAGGCTGGCCGAGGCGCTGGCGATCACCAGTTCGCCTACCAGATCAATCAGCAGGTTGAGCTTGTCGGTCTGGCCGTCGGTGAGATCCTGCTGGGAAGTCTCCTGCCCGGAGTCAGGGTTTGCCATAAGATCTCTCCTCTTGTTCAGAAGCGCTTAGAAGCGTTCGAAGTCCTGCTCGTCAGCGCTTGCCTTGAAAGACTTGCCACTGGCGCGCGGGGCAGCGGCCGTCTTGGTCGCGCCTTTCTTTGCCGTCCCGCTACCACCGACTTTTTTGGTCGCGGTATCGAGGCGGAAGAAGCTCATCAGTTCCTGCAACTGCGCAGCCTGGCCGCCCATTTCTTCGGCAGTCGCCGCGAGTTCTTCGGAAGCCGAGGCGTTTTGCTGCGTGGCTTTGTTCAACTGGCCCATCGCGCCGTTGATCTGGCCGACACCCTGGCTCTGTTCCTGACTTGCGGCGGCAATTTCTTCGACGAGGTCGGAGGTCTTCTTGATCGAAGGCACCATTTCGTCGAGCAGCTTGCC
>CAIYZZ010000438.1 GCA_903930805.1 uncultured Rhodocyclaceae bacterium
GCCAGCATCGTGCAATCGTCGGCCAAGTTGAGATCACCGGTGAACTCCGCAACTTCTTCACGGACTCGGTCGAGTAAGTTTTCCAGCGGCTGGTGGGCGATGCTCTCGACAAGATTCTTCAGTCGAGACTCGGAAAACTCTTCGCCTTCAGCCGTTTGTGCCTCTGTAACACCATCGGTAAAGCACAGCATGAAATCTCCCTCGTTCAGAAGGATTTCGCGCTGCAAGTAGTTGATGCCGGGAATCACGCCGATGACGGTTCCTTTGGGAAGCGGCAGGCTGCTTACCTGACGGTCGCGCCAGAGTACCGGAGAAATATGCCCTCCATTCGAGTAGATGACCCGGCCAGTGGCGATTTCAAGAAAGCCGCAAAGCAGAGTGACAAACAGATTGGCGTCGTTACCGACGCAGAGTTGTTCGTTGACGTGTGCCAGCAGCAACTCCGGATGGGCAATCGACATGGCGGCGATACGCATGAGACTGATCGCCCTTGCCATGAACATGGCGGCCGGAATGCCATGCCCAGAGACATCGCCGATACAGAAGAACAGGCGCTGTTCATCGGTGAAGAAAGCGTCGAACAGATCGCCGCCAATGAATGAGGCTGCCTCCATCATGCCTGCGATCTCGATGTCCCGGCGTTCGGGAAACAGGCGGCCACGCATCGGCAGCATGCCGTTCTGCAACTGCCCGGCAAGGTCAAGTTCCTGGCGCAGGTATTCGAGCTCAATCTGTCGGCGTTGTCCCTCTAGCATGACCTCGGTATTGCGGCGCATACGGGCGGAGAGCACGACGAGGAGATTGCGCGCTACGCCAGGAACGGCCATCAGGCGATTCCAGAATACGTCCTGAGGCAAGCGTAGCACCCGGGACTCGGTGATCGCCTTCACCAGTGCCGAAACGGGCTTGCCGTCAATCGCCGACAGTTCGCCCAGGCACTCTCCTGGTGCAATCGGAATTGCCGCTTCAGGCGCGCTGTGACTATCCAGAAAGGTGCCGAGCCTGCCGGAAAGGACCAAGAAGACCCTGTCGTTTGCTTCGCCAGGCATGAGCAGAGTTTCGCCGGGTTCCAGTTGCAGGACTTCAGAATCTCCGATGGCTTCGGTTATCGCGGATTCATCGACATTCTGGAACAGTGAAAGCCAGCACAACGCAAGATGGCGGCGGTTTTTCAGCGCAATGCGCCGGTCTGGATCGACGCAGAGAATACGTACGCGTCTTTCGGTTCCGCGTTTGAAGCGCAGCCTGCCTGCTGTCGTCTCTTCCACGCTTACGATCTGGACCAGCGAACGGTAATTGTCAGGTGATTACGTCCTGTATGGTAACTGTAGGACAGGTCGTCGGAAAAATGTCTCAGCATCGTCAAACCCAGTCCCCCCGGCGTTGCCTTCGCAAGTGTCAGTGGTGCAGGCTGAGGTGAAGTGGTTAGCGGGTCGTAGGCTCTACCGGCATCGGAAACGGTCAAGGCCACTGCAACATATTCTTTGCCCGACTGGGTGCGCAATGCAAGCAACACCGGCTCTGTCGCAACAGTCGCGCGCCCGTGCGTAATGATATTGGCCAAGGCTTCATTCAGACAAAGGTCGAGGCGATAAATCTGGTCAGCGGGAACGCCACATGCGCAACTTTGCCTTTCGAGCCACGCGGAGGCTGTCCGAACATCCTCGGCATCAACGCTAAGGGTAAGGTGCTCAGAGCGGTCAAGCACGGCTGCGTCCATGACCACTCATCCAAGGATCGATTTTTCGGCATCGACCAGCTCTGTGAACATGGGCACCAGCGAATCGATGCCCGTGGCTTCCAGGGTCTTCGCGACCGCGACATTCTCGCCCACGAACAGCACCATGCGTCCGCCGCGTTGCTGCTGGGCCTTTGCATTCGAGATGATGGCGCGTATGCCGATCGAGGCAAGGAAACTGACAGCCGTGAGGTCAACGACTAATTTCTGCTTAGACGTTGCGGCCAAGGCAGCGAATTTTGTTTCGATCTCACCGGTTCCCGGGATGTCAAGGCGTCCGGAAATTTCGATGAGGCGGTATTGGGCGTTGGTATCGTTATAGTCGATGGGCATGGCTGGCCGGGGTGGGCAGTTAATAAAATAGCAAGGGATTGGCAATCCCCGCATGCTAGGGGGGCAATGTGACAAAGTGATGACATTGATTCCAAATCGCCTTAACAAGACACCGTCACAGAACTTTCATGAAGTTGTGGTATCAAGTGCGCATCAGAAGCCCTTTCCGCCTACCATGAAAATTCTCTCTCCCGAGGCGCAACTGTCCATGCTGCGCGCCGCGACAGAAAACTGCATCGCCCGCAAGTTGCATCACTGGATGATTGGCAGTGCGATCGTGCTGATTATTGTGAGCGCCATATTGTGGCATCCGGTACCGTTGATAATTGCCGCTATTCTGGGCGTCGCCGGAGTGGCAGAGCAACACGCCATTCCGAATATCTTGAACGCACTACATGCCTATGACAGCGTGGTACCAGCCTCCGGTAGCGTCAAGGTCACCATCACGCGCTTGGATAGCGACGATCATTACCATGCCATCGTGCGACAGGACGGACAAGCAGAGTGGGCCTATGACTTCATTCCGCAAGGTTGGTCGCCGGTTGCCGGCAGCCATCCGGCCAGAATCTGGTGCCTCGACAAGGATGCCCCGCCCGTGCTTGCGGCAGTCGACGACGGCATCCTGGTTCCCCGCAACAAGCAGGAGAAACTGCCTCTCGCTCAAGCGGCTAAGATTAGCGGAACATGATCCTGTATCCGGGCGTCGAGCAAAGCCTGGGCTTCGAATCGTCGCGCCGTCCCGGCAGCGCCGACTTTTTGCGCTATGCTTTGAGCAACTCTGCCCGCCCACCCAACCAGCGGGCCAAGTGCCGCTCGGCATGTTCCGGCCAGCGCGTCAGCAATTCCTCTGCCGCCGCACGTGCCGCATCGACCAGCAGCGTATCTTCGAGATCGGCGAAGCGTAGCAGTGGCAGGCCGCTTTGGCGGGCACCGATGAATTCGCCGGGACCACGCAGATGCAGATCCTGGCGAGCAATCTCGAAACCGTCGTTATTTTCGTAGATGATCTTGAGCCGTGCGCGCGCGGTTTCCGACAGCGGCTGGGCGTAGAGCAGAACACAGGCAGACTCGGCAGCGCCACGCCCGACACGGCCACGTAACTGGTGCAACTGCGCGAGACCGAAACGCTCGGCATGCTCGATCACCATCAGGCTCGCATTCGGCACATCGACGCCCACCTCGATGACCGTGGTCGCCACCAGCAGATGAATCTCGTTTCTCACGAAGGCGGCCATCACCGCGACCTTCTCGTCGGTCTTGAGGCGGCCATGTACGAGGCCAATGCGCAATTCGGGCAATTCGGCCCGCAGATGCGCATAAGTTTCTTCCGCCGTTTTCAATTGCAGGGTTTCGGATTCCTCGATCAGCGGGCAAACCCAGTAAACCTGCTGACCCTCCCGGCACAGCGCGCGCACCCGTTCGACGATTTCATCGCGGCGCTTGTCCCCAACCAGTTTGGTAACCACCGCAGTGCGGCCGGGCGGCAGCTCATCGAGCACCGAGACGTCGAGATCGGCGTAGTAGCTCATCGCCAGCGTACGCGGGATGGGCGTTGCCGACATGGCAAGTTGATGGCTGTGCAGACCCTTCTGTTTGAGTGCGAGGCGTTGCCGCACGCCGAAGCGGTGCTGCTCATCGACAATCGCCAGCCCGAGCCGGGCGAACTCGACGCCCTCCTCGATCAGCGCATGGGTGCCGACCACTAATGCCGTCCCGCCAGCGCCGACTTTTTCAAGCGCTGCTGCCTTATCTTTTTTCTTCTGGCTACCGGAGAGCCAGACTACCTCGAGCCCGAGCGGTGCCAGCCAGGCGGCGAGTTTACGGTAATGCTGCTCGGCTAGGATTTCGGTAGGCGCCATCAGTGCCGCCTGATAACCGGCCTCCACCGCCTGCAACATCGCCAGCGCGGCAAGCACGGTCTTGCCGCTGCCGACATCGCCTTGCAAGAGACGCTGCATCGGGTGCGGTTCGGCCAGGTCGTGAGCGATCTCCTGCCAGACGCGTTGCTGCGCCCCGGTGAGCTTGAACGGTAACTGCGTCAGCAGGCGGTGCGTCAGCGTGCCGTTGCCGGCCAGCACTGGCGCACCGCGCGCCCGGCGAGCCGCGTAAGATTGACGCAGAGAAATCTGCTGCGCCAGCAGTTCGTCGAAAGCGATGCGCTGCCAGGCCGGGCGTTGCGCAGCCACCAACTCATCAGCCGACAACCCCGGCTGCGGCGCATGCAGTGAGCGCAGGCTCGCGGCAAAATCCTCCAGATGAAAACGATTTACCAATTCTTCGGGCAAGGTTTCGCCAAGATCGACTTCGCTCAAGGCGCGTTCAATCAGGCGCCGCAAAGTCCCCTGACCCAGCCCGGACGTCGTTGGATATACCGGCGTCAGGGCGGTAGCGAGTGGTTCCTCACCATGCAAAACACGAAAGCGCGGATGGATAAGTTCGCTACCCCAAAAGCCGCCGCGCGGCTCGCCGAACACACGCAGTCGCGCGCCCGGTTGCAGAACCTTCTGCTGGCTGGGGTAGAAATTCAGGAAGCGGAGAAGCAGCGTGCCAGTATCGTCCTCGGTTCGGCAGACCAGTTGCCGGCGCGGCCGGTAGGCGATTTCGCTGGAAACCACCGTCACTTCGAACTGCGCCGCCTCGCCCGGCACGGCCTCGGCAATCGGGGTGATGCGCGTTTCATCCTCGAAGCGCAGCGGCAGATGCAGCACGAGATCAGCTTGGCAAGTGAGGCCAAGTTTCTCCAGCTTGGCGGCGACCAGTGCCGTCGCGCCAGGGAAGATAACGACTTTAGTCAATCACCAAAACAGCATCGGCTTCGACGAGGGCCCCACGCGGCAGTTCCTTGACGCCGACGGCGGCACGCGCCGGATAGGGTTGCTGAAAGTAGCGCGCCATGACCTCATTCACCTTGGCGAAGTTGGTCAGGTCGGTGAGATAGATGTTGA
>CAIYZZ010000439.1 GCA_903930805.1 uncultured Rhodocyclaceae bacterium
ATACGCTGGAGAAACTGCCGACCTGCCTCAATAGCAAGATCGATTCGCTGTTGCCTCTCACCGCCGAACCACTACTCAAAACCACTTCGTAAGCATACGCGGATGGGCTGCGCCGTTACAGAACATCGGCCTCATCGTCGAGGTGATTGCGCACCTGGGGCCGTTTGAGGGCAAGGAGGACGCCTATTACATCAGGACGGCGACGGGCAGACCTTTTCATCAGGTCTGGGATGGCAACGACCTGATCCGGGGTAACTCAGATGAGTGCGTCACCGATCGGCATAAGCTGCGGCCGTTGGTGGATGACAAGGATGGCTGTGACTTGGAGGATGAGGTCGAGCGGACTGACGAACTTGTGGTCTAGTCCTTCTTTTCCTCTTTTGGGAGCACTGCTCTCACCCCGGCAGCGGCAACATCAACGGTAGTCTCGATCACCGTTGCTCCTACCTTGACGGTGGTCGCAGCCACGCTCACTGCAGCATCGGCAACGGCGATGACAGAACACCCGGAGAACAAGAGGGTAAGCGGGATGATCAGTAGTCTTGCCGGAAGCATGTCATTGATACAAGAAAAAGCCCCCGCGAAAGGGGGAGATCGCAGGGGCCGAAGATTGAAGGCTTTGCGCCTTCGTTCAGGGGAGGTAATACGGCCCGAACTTTACCCCCTGAGGTCACGGTAAGTATGTCCCCAGTGTTATTGATAGTAACGGCATGTTAGGCCCCTCTATTGAGGCGGCACGGACGGACAAACTCCCCTATCCGTGGGGAGCGGAGGAGGGGGGGGCGCAAGCTATAACTAATCGCAGTGTTTACGACGGTTGTCATGGAGATGTGAGTATCGGCCTTGCGAGAGTGGCTATATGAGTAGTCAGGATTGATTTATATAAATAAAATTACTTATAATCAAGATGTTAGATTCTCAATAATATTGCTCTACGAGCAGCTAAAGTGAACTATCGCGCCGTCTAGGGTTGTCTCTCTGGTGCTGGATTGTTTGGTGCCTCGGGAGGGCACCATATCAGGCTATCTTGCAAGGAATCAGCGCATCCTCGTCATAGGAATAGACGGCGCAGAGCCGATGGTAACCATCCGCGACAATCACCTTGCCGTTGGCTGCATCGCGAACCAGAAGGATCGGTGACAGTTTCCGCCCAGACTCAATCTTGGTGCGATTCTTTTCAACGTGCAGGTTGCTCACGCCCAGCAGGGATAATTCAGATGCCCGAAAAATGTCCTTGGCCTTGAATGACGTCATCGGCGCAGTCTTCAGTTGGCCCACATATTTTGCGGCCACTGCATTGTCAAAGAGCAGATTCAAGTATGACACCGCTGCCGGATAGTTGTGGTCTTCTGGTTCGGGGAGCCAGGTAATGTCTTTCGGGTTGTGCATGGAGTAGTTCTCCTAGTGGGCAGTATTTCCACAAAAATTATCTGGCTCGATAGCAGGACGAGTTGGTCGGATCATGGTGACAGGACGGTTTGCGTACATCCAACTGAAATCCTCGAGACTCCATGCAGGCGTTGATGTCCCTGTCCCTTTCGGCAACATCCGCTGGGGATCGGCCCGCATTGCCTTTCTGCACGTCAAGCTGACAATCCCACATCACTGAATCGAGATTCTGCCCGCAGCCTGCCAGAATCGTGGCGGCAAGCAGCACCATGCCACACCCTCTGCTAACGCGGTATGACATGGATACTGCCCTTCGCGAGGGCGATCTCACGCAAGAAGAACAGTAGACCTGCCACGAGCGCCAGCATGGCCAAAATGAACAGAATGGCGATGACCGACGGCATCTCCACCCCCGTGATCGAGCCGACGAACAGGGTGGCGATGACCATGCACACCAGCAACGCACAACCAGTACATAGACCGATTGCCCAATGGATCATGCGTGCGCGGGTAGAAAGCTTGGTCATTTCTGTCTGAACTGACAGCAGGGCAGCGTCTGTCACGGAAGACAGGCTGCTCTCCAAGGTCCGAAACCGATCCACCACCCGCCCGAGGCGGTTGACTAGTACGGACAGAATGGCGCCCACCCCCGTGAGCAGGAATACCGGGGCGACTGCCAGTTGGATGACGTGAGCGATATCGGTGATGCCGGAGAGTACTTGCACGTTAGATCCTGATCCTTTCAGCGATGCGTAATGATGCGGCCATTCCATCATCGAAGGCAACTACGCAATCTCCCTGACCACCCGCTGTACCGTCCCCGTGCGCAACTCCAAAGAACCCCGTCAGATTTTGCTGACAAATGCATAGGTTCAGCCGGTCCACTCCGCATTTCAATGAAGGGCGATAGGTCATTCTCTGCCAACTCATGCGGTTGTCAATATAAAAGAGGCCGAATGACTCAAAGCATGCTGACACGGGCCGTTCAAATCGCAATCATTCGAGTGGCATTGACAGCCACTTCAGCAAGGTTTCAAACAACCGATCCGGATCGACCGGCTTGCCGATATGGTCGTTCATGCCTGCATCGATACAGACCTGACGATCTTCATCGAAGGCGTTGGCGGTCATGGCGAGGATGGGGGTCTGGGCGTAGCCCGGCA
This sequence comes from uncultured Rhodocyclaceae bacterium, assembly GCA_903930805.1. GTDB lineage: Bacteria > Pseudomonadota > Gammaproteobacteria > Burkholderiales > Rhodocyclaceae > Sulfuricystis. Next base: position 2,553 of record CAIYZZ010000439.1, read on the forward strand.
GCGCGCGAATGGCCCGCGTCGCATCCACGCCGTTCAGGTGCGGCATCTGCATGTCCATCAGGATCAGGTCGTAGCGGTTCTGTTGGGCCAGTTCAACGGCTTGCACACCGTCCTCGGCCAGATCGACCGCGAGGCCGACATCCTCCAGCAAGCCGCGCGAGACCTCCTGATTGATCGGCTCGTCTTCCGCCAGCAGGACGCGGGTGCCGGCAAATTGGGTCTTCAGCCGGGCTTCGGCGTTGTCTTGCGCAAAAGTCGGCGCTGGCGGGACGGCGTCCGTGGCTTTGCCCAGCCGCACGGTGAACCAGAAGGTACTGCCGCTGCCGAGTTGGCTCTCCACGCCGACCTCGCCGCCCATCATGTTGACCAGCCGCTTGCTGATGGCCAGCCCCAGGCCGGTGCCGCCGTACTTGCGGGTCATCGAACTATCCGCCTGCTCGAACGCGGTGAAGAGGCGTTGCTGATCTTCGGCCGAAATGCCGACGCCGGTATCCTGTACCTCGAATCGCAGCAAGGCGTCGGTCGCACTTTCCTCGGCCAGTCGGGCACGAATGGTGATGGAACCTTGTTCGGTGAACTTGACCGCGTTGCCGGCAAAGTTGAGCAGGATCTGGCCAAGCCGCAGGGGATCGCCCCGGAGCGACTGTCGAGCGATTTCCGGCGCTAGGTCGATCCGCAGTTTCACGCCTTTTTCGGTCGTCTTGTGCCCGATCAGACTCACAATGTTTTCCAGCACTTCGCCGATCTTGAAATTAGTCTGTTCGAGGTGGAGGCGCTCGGCTTCGATTTTGGAGATGTCGAGG
>CAIYZZ010000440.1 GCA_903930805.1 uncultured Rhodocyclaceae bacterium
CGGCGCATCGTAGAGTGCGTCATAGACATAGGAGGAGCCGACATCGAGAGCCTGGCCTCCCACGGACATCGCGGTACCGAGCAGGTTGAAGTTCGAGAAGCTCCCACCGCCACTGCTCTTCTTGCAGCAGTTGGCCAGGCCAAACAGCTTGATCCGGCAACGCGAGTCGAAGCCCTTGAAGATTTCCGTCTCCGAGCCATACACCCCAGCCTCCCGTGCCGCTTCCATCAGGGCCATGGAGCGGGCGAAGTCGGTATCGTTTGGATAGCCACGATCGAAGCAGTTGCCGTTCTGGCAGAAGGTTTGCCCGGAGCAATCCTTGACAGTGTTTGTCTGTGCCGGGATTGAGACACATTGGTAGGTCCGCTGCTCCAGCGGGCACTGCCCGGCGAAGGTCTCAGTGCTGCCACACACCGACGATTGCAGGCTGCAATTCGGATTGGCGGCATAGCCATCGCATTCCGAGGTATCGGATCGCCCTGTGAAACAGGCAAAGGTGTTCTGCTTCTGATAGCAGCCATCCGGAGCGACATCACTGGGCGATATTCCCGTCGGCAAGGTTGGCTGCGTGGTCGAGACGCAGGTGCTCTCCGCAATCTGGCAATTGGCATTGCCGGACAGGGACTGACAGGGACCGGGATCGTAATTGCTGGAGATCAGCGTGTAGGTGTCCGAGAGGCGGATCGTGTTGGCTGGCGTCGCCATCGATGCATTTCCGCAGCGCCAGGTTTGCGTATAGTGCATGCACCCGGAGTTGAACATCGTGTCCATCAGTGCGCACTGGGAATTGGTCTGCCAACATTGGGGCTGGAGATCGACGAAAGGCTGGCAGTAATTGACGGCATTGGGCTTGAGACAGGTATAGGTATCCTCGTACTCCCAGCAACCGCCGACCTCCGCCAGGGTGACGATGATTCCCGATACGTTCTTGGTCGCCGACGTGTCTACACAGACCGATCCGGACAACTGGCAGTCCGACGCCTGCGCCAGCAAACCCCACAGTAAGCCGATAATTGCCAGCCAGGCTCTCATTGGCTGCGCAACCTCAGCGCCGCGCACTGGTCGGAGGTCCAGTTGCTCACGGTCTTCGTGATAGGAAGATTGAGCGGCGAACCGACGCCCGTACCGCCCGCTGAGTTGCACCCGGAGCTGACGTTCCGCATCGATGGCGTACAAGTCGTCGACGTGCAATTGACGCTGTAGTAGACGTACAAGTTGCAGCCGAAGCCCAGGTTGCTGACGTAGTAGTCTGTGACCGATTGGCCAGGTGCGACGGCAACGTGGAAAAGCCCATAGCTGCCATCCCAGGGATAGCCGATCCAGTTGTAGTCGTAGCGGTTCACCCCGTCGTAGGACCGGTACGGCTCGACGTCATAGGATCGTCCGTCGCCGCCGCAGAAGATATTCATCGCCATGTAGGGATCGACGCACCAGCTGCAATCGACGTAGGCGGCACGGCCCAGCCAGGCGCCCGGTGTGCATTGGCCAAACCCGACGGTCACTGAATTCCCTCGGCGGCATTTCAGGGTCTCGTAGGCATTGATGGTCTGGTCGCACTGGAAATTGGAATCGGAATCGATGTTGATGATCCGCCCCATCGTGCATTGCTCGGTGGTCAGCTCGCGGATCGACGAACAGGTCTCGGTCGTGGTCTGGGCCGGGGTGGTATCAGTGCGTGTCACGCATTGGCTGTTGCTGCCCATGCCACCACTGATCCCGGACGACTGGAACACCGCCTCGGCGGAATTTCTCGACGTGCGAGCCCCGAGAATCATCGGATCGTTGCCGGTGATGGTGAATTGCGGCCAGATATCAGGATTCCGGGCCAGGAAATTGACAGCATCGCACTCCTGGCGACGGATCGGATTGCTGTCGGGCGTCCCGGTCGCACACAGCGACACCTTGCCGGCACCAGGACCGATCGTATCGCCATGCCCCCCTTGGAAGTAGCCGGTTTCCGCAACCGACTGACCATAGGCTGGCAACTTGTCCTGGATACTGCCGGCACTGATGGCGCCAAGGTTCTGCGGATTGACCGCATTGCCGAGATTCTTGCCGTCATTGAAGGCGGCAGTCGCATCGGCCCAGCATTGAATCGGCAGGATCAAGAGAAGCCAGATCGTCCTCCGCCTCATCGGCCCCCCCCACTTTCCAGACGCATCCGATATGACCGTGCCACCTTCGCCCATTCAGGGCTCTTGCGCTCGATGTAGTCCAGAGCGAAGTTCAGCGTCACGTCGCCGGTCACCTTGGCAAAGGTCTCAGGCTTCGAGCAGCCATCCTCCATCACCGATCCTGCCCGGGCGTTGGCGATCACGACGGCCGGCACCTGGCGGATGGAGAATTGTTGGAATGCCGGCGGATGGATAACGACCGAGACGTTGCGTTCGCCGATCAGGGCACGCACTTCTTCGCCCATGCGTTTCATCGAATCACCCTTGAGACCACGAAACACCAGCGTTCCCCCTACTCGCTCGGCTTGCTCGATCGTCTGGGCAAGCGCTTCCCTGGGCATGGAGAACGAGACAAAGATCAGCAGATCCGGCTGTCCAGTTCCTGCGGTTGGGCTGGAGTTCTTGATGGACTGGAACTTCCGAGCAATGGACTCGATGTCAGGGGCCTTCGCGCCGGGTTGAGGCAGGCGTTCGGTAGTGGGCATGGCCTGGCCATACTGCTCACGTGCCACGCTGGACTCCGGTATGACGCGGATGGCATCGCGCACCCTTGCCTGTGCTCGGGCGATCTCCTCGTCCCCTGGCAGCGAATTACCGCTTTCCGCTCCGAAAGAATTGCCCTGCCCTGGCAGGAATGCCACCAGGAGCAGGGCCAAGGGGAGGACAACAGAGAGAAGATGGCTAGACCGTGGCATCGTCAGTTCAGGGACATGGCCCCCTGGCAGCAATTACGCTTGCGGAAGACCTGATAGGCGAAATCCTCGCCTTCGAACGGGAACTCCTTGCCGGCACCCCAGAGGATGGTGCTGCGTCCCAACGGCTGGCAGCACTTCCCCGCGATCTTCGCGGTCTGCGGGATCGGATACAGCATGTGGTACTTGTAGCCGGTCTTGTCCATCAGGGGCTGCGGGTAGTAACCGCACAAACCGTCCTCGCCGGAGGCCGCCCACATTAGCCCCTCGCGGTGTAGCTTGGCGATCATGCGATAAAGCTCCAAGCTCGACGCCTGGACACCCCCGACATGTGCCTGGACATTGCCATTGAGCGGATAGAGGCTGCCCTGGCATCCGGCACACCAGAAGAAGGCATTGCTCGGAAAACCTGCTGTCGCCGCAACGCAATCCGCAGCACACGCCGCACGTGCCGGCAGGTTGCCAAAGAGATAGACGTCCGGATTGAGCAACCGGGTCAGCTCATCGTCCTTCCAGAGCGGATCGAGTTCAGTCAGGTAGGCGACATCGAAGCCCTGTTGCTCCAGGCAGCTATTGTCGAGAACGGCCTGCAGGTAGTAGATGATCGGATCGACGTACCAATGCACCTGATAGAAGGATGATTGGTCCTGGCCATCCCGCCGGTAGCGGCTGGCCACTGGGGCATCAAAGCCTGGATCGATATCGATGCCACCGAGGCTGACCATGCAGAATGGCTTGCGGACAACATCCACGCGCCGAACCGGCTCCCAGAAGCTGACCTTGAAGCCGAACTTGGGTGGATTGCCGCAGAAGCAGGCTGGAAACCCGCCAGGATTCGCCGTGTCCTCCTGGTCGAAGGAGGCCAGGGTCGCCCCGGCGATCTTGATAGGAAACATGCACGACCAGCACAGGTCGGTGATCGGGTTGGCGAACTTGCCCTTGCAGGAGACCGCACCAGCCGGCCCGACGCCCAGCATCAGCATGATCAGAAGATACTTAAGGACGGATTTCATCGACACGCAACCGGTTGCCATCCTGTGTGATCAGCGCAGGTACCTGCTTGAGCAGGAACTTCCGGCTCAACACCCCACCCTGGTCGTAGAAGACCTCCCGCTTCCACTGCCGCATGAGCTTCAGGGGCTCGCCGCCGACCAGAATGGGTTTGACCCGCGACTTCGATTCGGAGAGGAATCGCTTGGCGAAGGCCACCTGGGAACGCTCGCGCTGATCGAAGAACAGCAGCGTTTGGGTCAGCGGCGCGTAGTCGAGAGGATTTACCCGGGTACCGGCTGGAAAGAGCACCTGCCCTTTCTCATCGACGACGTTGCGATCCAACGTCCAGGTCGGATCGACGAAATAGGTACGTGCCGTTTGTGTCGCGGTAATGCTGGGAATGGGGCGAGGTCGCTCGATGGCCTCCACCACTTTGGCTTTGTAGCGCTCCTCCAGCTTGCGCATCTCGCCGGTTTGTTCAAGACGGCGGAAGCGCTCCTTCATCACCTCGATCAGATCACGTTCGGCGATTTCGTAGGTTTTACCGACGACTCCCAGATCCTCTGCCAGCGAGGACAGGGGAAACATCAAGGCCGTCAGGACAATCCAGGGAAGAGCAAATACCATCCGCCGATCTTGGCACTGACCATTTCGGAAACGAGAGTCATAAGCACACAGAGCATGCGCATTTCAATCTCCGAACCATTGTCACCGATTGATGAAACCCAGTCATCAGTTGAATTCGGCTCGCTGAACAGCTAGACTATGTTCAACATATTAAACACTTAAGAGGGCTGCTCATGTATTTCCAAGACATCGGGGCCTCTGTCCGAAAGGCTCGCAAGGCCGTGAATCTCACCCAGGAGAACTTGGCCCTACAGGCTGGTGTATCCCGTGGCACCATCAACCAGTTGGAGACGGGCGTCTTTCCGGATCTCGGTGTGAAGAAGCTGCTCGCCATCCTCAAGATCGTGGGTCTGGATGTTTCCATCCACAAGGCACGCAAGCCAAAACCTGAAACTCCCGACTATCTGGAAATGGCCTGCGTCTCTGCCAATGTAAGCTACAAGGGCAAACTGACACCGGATGTGCTGGCGCAAACACTACTGACCGGCAAGGTTCCTGCGAATCTGAGACCGCAATTGCGCGTTGTCTACGACGAAGTACCACCAAAGATATTTGCCGGCCTTGTGCGTCAGGTTAGCCACTGGGGTGTCAAACCTGAAAGCGTGCTGCGCCATGTGCAGTCCATCGGCGAAGCCATTGGCAGTTCACGAAAGCTGTGCCTATGATTGATGACCGTATGAAACTGTGGGAGTCGCTGTTCAAGCGTGCCTTGGCCATTCTCGATCATGCCTGCAAGGCGGGGATGCCTGACGACTGGAGCTTCGGTGGTGGTACCGTCCTGATGCTCAAACACCGGCATCGCTTCAGCAAGGACGTGGATATCTTCGTCCCCGATCCGCAGTGCCTTGGGTTCCTGACGCCTCGCCTGAATGATCAGGCAGAGGTGTCTACCCGCGGTTACGATGAGCAGGCGAATTCGCTCAAGATTTACTATGCCGAGGGCGAAGTTGATTTTGTGGCGGCGGGCCCCATCACGGCAGCACCATTTGAGCAGCTTGTGATCATGGGGCGATCGATCAATGTTGAAACCCCGACCGAAATCGTGGCCAAGAAACTCAAGTTCCGGGCTACCGACTTCAAGGCTCGAGATATTTTTGATCTGGCATTGGTGCTGGAGCGCGAACCCTCCGCGCGCCCGGCACTAAAAGCACTGCTCCGGCAGCAGGGAGATGTCTTGCGCGAACGTTTTCGTACCCACGATCCGTATCTGCGCGAAGATTTTGCAGCGATAGACACCCTTGAGTTCAATCCGAGTTTCGACAGTTGCCTTCGGTTGATTGATGAAACGTGGTCAACGAAAAGTTAGATGGTTGACGGTATCGTTACGCCGACTCGCCAGCGCCGACTTTTGAAAATTGATGCGCTCGCATCGTTTTCTGTTTTTTCCTCATACGAAACCGAATAATCGATGGCAGCGCATCGATTTTCAGGAGGCACATCATGATCGTCAAAATTTCATCTCCACAAGACTTGGGATTGCTGATTCGAGCCGTTCGGAAGCACGAGAAGTTGCGGCTGGATGATGTTGCTGGATGCGCGAAAGTTGGGCACATATTCCTACGGGAAGTTGAACGGGGAAAGCAGACCGTTCAGCTAGGGCGCGTAATGCAGGTCTTGGCCGAGTTGGGAATCTTTCTGTGCGCGGACATCCCGACTGAAATTCAGCCGGCATTTGAGAGCCTGAAACAAACCGGAGTTAAGCCGCTAAAGCCTCGACCAACAAGAAACAAGTCTGCCTCTCAAAATCAGCATCTGGGTACAAAGTGAAAGGCCTGTTCCTACTACCCGAACCATCCCGCGTAATTCCGCAATCGGCGATGCGGAGTAGCTGTCATACCGGCAATGCTTTCTTGTTTTTCTCTTCGCATCGCTCCGTAGACTGCGTCCTTAGGACGCAGTCTACGGAGCGATGGAGGTGGTGTCAAACGCAATCCCGAGTGAACGGAAGTATTCACTTGGGAAGTTGCCAAATTTCAATGTACATGGGGGCGGTCTGAATCTGACCGCCCCCAATAATCCGCCGTCCCACCAGCGCCGACTTTTGTTCGCGTAACCCAAATGGGCTGTGCGGTACCGACGTTTCAGGCGATGAGATGTGAGATTACGTAGCTCGGCTGATCTGCCAGCCCATCCGCAATCCATTGCTGTTTCCCGTAGAGATAGCCGGGAAATTCAGATTCCAAGGTTGTCTGGCCATTCAAAATCCGTCGCACCAGATCAGCCAAAATACGAAGCCCCTCGACACAACGAATTTCGATGGGAGCTACGATCTCGACGAATCGACACCAAGGCAGTGATTCAACCTTAATTGAAAGCGCCACCGAAAACTCGGCTTCCTTGCTCAAGCGTGCTTCCTCTGCCCTCACTGCGTCAAACCATTCGCTTTCACCGGGCCGTGACCTTGTGGTGTAACTGACGATCTTTTTCCTGCTGCGTCCGACCTTTCGGTAATTCTTCCCGGCATCTCCAAAAAGTCCGCCATCAATCGAGTTTCGCAAGTGGCTTGCTGCCGACATCGCCGCCTCTTCGATCATCCCCTGATAGACATGACGAGGATGCTGCCAAGCAATAGCGACACGCCGACCACCCAGAATGAATTGGACATCGTCCCACCATGACAAGTCATCGGGTTTGATTTCGCTGTAATCGTGTCGTACCAAAATGCCATGATCAAAATGATCGCCGCGACTATTGCGGTGATACTGACGGGCAAGGCGACGGTGCAGTTCAAATCGAGGATTCTTCATGTTTGGAAAAGTCGGCGCTGGCAGGACGGCGAGATATTACCTTGATGGGGTAACCGTGCCCAGCAGCAGCTGGGTTCAACGTCACGGAAACGTACCGGCCATAACGGTTTCCGGGGCGACCGATAATACAGACCATGGATTGTTATCTACATTTACATACTGTAGTTTGTTAATGTAATATACAGACACAGTACTGTTAATGCGACACATAGCCAGTGGTTTGAATTGCCTCTGGACGTCTGGCCGGAGAACAAAATGACTTACCCCATCAAGACACTCAGCCATCTTCCGCTGATCCTCAAGAGTTTTCGTAAGGAGAAAGGGCTGACGCAGGCGGCCATTGCAGAGAGGCTGGGAATCACGCAGCAAAGCTATGCCTACTTCGAAGCCAATCCGGCAGCGGCGACGCTTGAACGACTTTTCCTGGTATTGCGCATGCTGGATGTCGAGATTTCACTCGATCAAGCCCATCCAACGGCGAGCAGCGCAGCCAAACCTCCCAGTGCGGTAGCAAAAAGCAAGGTGAAGCCATCATCTCTTGCCAAGACAAGCCGTATCGTTGCCCCGACCAGAAAGAAAGAAAGTTGGTAACCATGGGGCAACGCATGAAGCCGATGAGGCTAAATATCTGGATGAACGGGATCCCGGTCGGTTACTGGGAAACCAGTCGACAAGGCGAACGTCTGGCTTATTTCGATGACTGGCTCACGGACGAACAGTCCCGCCCCCTGTCCCTGTCACTGCCCTTCCTGCCGGGCAATCCTCCCTATCAAGGACAGGTCGTGACCGATTATTTCGACAACCTCTTGCCCGACAGCGACGCCATTCGCCGTCGTCTGGCGCAACGTCACCAGGCGGGAGGAACGGATGCCTTTCAACTGCTGGCCAAGATAGGCCGAGACTGCGTCGGGGCCATACAACTCCTTCCCGAGGATGAAGCGCCATCGGACATCCACGAGATCAATGGCGAGACGTTGAACGCCGCCGGGATCGCTCGGCGACTGCGCAACACCACCTCGACCCATGCCATGGGGCCGCATGATCGCGACGAAGATCTGAGGCTGTCCATCGCGGGAGCGCAGGAGAAAACGGCCCTGCTGCGCCATGCAGGCAAATGGCTGTTACCGCATGGGAGTACCCCGACAACGCATATTTTCAAACTGCCATTGGGCCTGGTCGGCCATATGCAGGCCGATATGCGCACCTCGGTGGAAAACGAATGGTTGTGCTCGCAAATCATGGAGGCTTTCGAAATCCCCATCGCGCGGTGCGACATCAAGCAGTTCGAGGATCAGAAAGCGCTTATCGTTGAGCGCTTTGACCGTACCCCGTCAAGCGATGGAAGCTGGATCATCCGCTTGCCTCAGGAAGACATGTGCCAGGCGACGGGCATCTCGCCGCTGAACAAGTATCAATCGGATGGCGGACCGGGTATCGCCAAGATCATGGAATTGCTGCTTGGATCGGACAATGCCGAGCGGGACCGGCGAGTCTTTTTCAAGACCAAGATCATTTTCTGGGTACTGGCGGCCACCGATGGGCACGCGAAGAACTTCAGCATTGCCCATCTCCCCGCTGGCCGTTACCGATCCACGCCGATCTATGACGTACTTTCCTCCCATCCCGTCATCGGAAAAGGAAAGAATCAAATTTCTCCACTCAAGGCAAAACTCGCCATGGCGGTGCGAGGAAGTACGAATTACTACCTGATCGACAAGATCCAGCGGCGGTACTGGATCAAACAAGCGCAGCAGGTCGGTCTCGGGGCCATGGCGGCAGAGCAATTGATCGATGAAGTTACCGAGGCCACCGAAACCGTGATTGGCACAGTGGGCAACTTGTTGCCGAACAACTTCCCCTTGGATATGGCAGACGCCGTATTCAGCGGAATGAGAAGGCAGTCCGCCAAGTTGGCTGCCGCTCGTTGAAAACCGGCACATGACCACCTGAAATTGATCGCATGGTGCGTTTCGGCCGACAGCCATGGAAATGGAAGTGATTTTTATAGTCGGGAATAGACAGGGCTTGAACTGACTATTTCAGTCCATTCTCCAGCCCGTCCCCTCCTAAAGTAATGACCACGTGGCATTCGATAGCTCTGACTTGCGCACCATCGTCAGCAACAACAACTTCGCGGCAACCCTGTATTGAGGTGATGTACCGATCCGATCCATATATTGATACATCAGGCGTATTTCCTCGGGAGACAGAGATATACCTCTCGGCTCAAATGTGTCAATGGCAGTCGGTCTGACAAGGACTGCAGGATTCTCAACTTTCTGCCCTCTTTCAATTGCCCACCGAAAGACTTGCATTACAACCTCGCGTGCATGAACAGCGGTCGCAGGGGCACCTCTGGCAACAATCTTGTCGGTAAGCGAACGCAAATCATCATGTGTGATCTCCGTCAGGAACTTGTTGCCATAGGCCCGTTGAAGTTCACGGATGTAGGTGGCACGACGCATATCACGGGTCGAGTCCGCCATTTGATAACCGCGAAGCCACGCCTCCGCCCAATCACCAAAGGTCTTTGCGCCAGACTCTCGCTCCTTGGCGCGGGCCTTTTCCCGTGCAGGCGATATTCCCCGGGAAATAAGTTTCTTTGCCTCACCTAATCGCTCACGAGCTTCCGACAAGCTGACCCCGCCATCTCCATAGAGACCCAGTGTAAGAGTCTCCTGGCGACCGTTGAGCGAATAGTTGTATCTGAAGGAAATAGCTCCCTTGGGAGTGACCGCTACGTAGAGCCCATCCCGGTCAGGAAGCTTGTACAACCTGGCTTGGGCCTTCAGATTTCTTAGCTTGGTATCCGTAAGCACTTTTCTTTCTTTTGTTTCAGTGCGTTATCGTTCTCAAGCACCGCCATCATGGTATCAACCATCATTTTCGATACCATGATTTCGAGGCTCGCGATAATCCTCGGAAACGCTTACCAGCTCTGGGACTTCAGCATTTCGATACCATGCAAACCTGTATCGTCAACGATTGGTATCAGGAAAATTTCAAGGATCGCGATTGATGATACCCATCGAAATACCATCGCCAAAACTTGCTTCCAGTTGCCTGTCATTGCCAATCAACGCCAGGTCAGAAAACAAAAAAGCCCGTTAACTCAAGGGCTTGTGTATGACTATTGCCGGTTGGCGCCGGCAGTTGCTAGACGCTAAATCATTCCCACTCAATCGTGCCTGGTGGTTTGCTGGTTACATCATAAACAACGCGACTGATGCCACGCACTTCATTAACGATCCGGTTAGACACTCGCCCGAGCAGTTCATGTGGCAGTTCCGCCCACTTGGCTGTCATGAAGTCGGAGGTCTGCACTGCACGCAGCGCAACCACATAATCGTAGGTACGACCGTCACCCATGACGCCGACACTCTTGACTGGCAGGAAGACTGCAAAGGCCTGACTGGTTTTGTCGTACCAGTCTGCGGCGCGCAGTTCGTCGATGAAGATGGCATCGGCATGGCGCAGAAGTTCGGCGAACTCAGGCTTTACCTCACCGAGGATGCGCACCCCGAGACCGGGACCGGGGAATGGATGGCGATAGACCATCTCGTGCGGCAGGCCGAGGGCGATACCCAGTTCGCGCACTTCATCTTTGAAGAGTTCGCGTAGCGGTTCAAGCAGTTTGAGGTTGAGTGTCTCCGGCAGGCCACCGACGTTGTGGTGGCTCTTGATAGTGTGTGCTTTTTTGGTCTTACCACCGGCCGATTCGATTACATCCGGGTAGATGGTGCCTTGCGCCAACCATTTTGCCTTGGGCAATTTTTGCGCCTCGGCCTGAAACACCTCGACGAACTCGCGACCAATGATCTTGCGTTTCTGTTCGGGGTCGGCGACGCCCTGCAGATGGCCCATGAACTGCGCGGTGGCGTCGACGTGGATGACCTTGACGCCGAGATTGCGCGCAAAGGTCTGTAACACTTGTTCGCCTTCGTTGAGGCGCAACAAACCGTTGTCGACGAACACACAGGTGAGCCGATCGCCGATCGCCTTGTGCAGCAATGCGGCAACGACAGAAGAATCAACGCCGCCAGACAGACCGAGAATCACTTCCTCGTCGCCTACTTGCGCACGCACCTTGGCGATGGCTTCTTCGACATAGCCGGGCATGTTCCAGTCGCAACGACAGCCACAAATATCGCGCACGAAGTGAGCAAAGATTTCACGGCCCTTCAGTGTATGCGTGACCTCGGGATGGAACTGTACGGCGTAGAAACCACGAGACTCGTCGGCCATGGCAGCGATCGGGGTGGTGTCGTTACTGCCGATTATCTTGAAGCCGGGCGGCAGTTCAGTCACTTTGTCGCCATGGCTCATCCAGACCTCAAGCAAGCCGTGACCTTCTGTGTTGGTACGATCCTGGATACCGTCGAACAGCTTCGAATGGCCACGTGCACGCATCTCGGCAAAGCCGAATTCGCGTTTGTTTGAACGTTCGACCTTGCCACCAAGCTGCACCGCCATGGTCTGCATGCCATAGCAGATGCCCAGCACTGGCACGCCAAGCTCGAATACGATCTGCGGCGCTTTACACTCTTCGGCCGCGTATACCGAATTTGGCCCACCTGAAAGAATGATGCCTTGCGGATTGAAATCGCGAATGAACTCGGCGGAAACATCGTAGGGGTGCAACTCACAATACACTTGCTGCTCACGGACACGGCGGGCAATCAATTGCGTAACCTGAGAACCGAAATCGAGGATGAGTATTTTTTGGTGGGACATGGTCTTGCCTCGCAAGTAAAAAAGGCGGCACCCGTGACAAGTGCCGCCTTGGAGTGATGGTGTCCGTTTAGTCGACGTGGTAGTTCGGCGCTTCCTTGGTTATCTGCACATCATGAACATGCGACTCGCGGATACCCGCTGCCGTGATCTCGACAAAAGCCGCCTTGGCATGTACCTCGTCAATGGTTGCACAGCCCAGATAACCCATGCTCGAACGCAAGCCACCCATAAGTTGATGGATCACCGCTGTAACTGCCCCCTTGGTAGGCACCCGTCCTTCGATGCCCTCAGGTACCAATTTTTCGACGTTGGATTCGTTTTCCTGAAAGTAGCGATCCGAAGAACCCTTTTGCATCGCACCCAAGCTACCCATGCCACGATAGGCCTTGTAAGAACGTCCCTGGAACAGCACAGTCTCGCCTGGCGCCTCCTCGGTGCCGGCGAACAATCCGCCCAGCATCACCGAATGCGCGCCCGCAGCAATCGCCTTGGATATATCCCCGGAGAAGCGGATACCGCCATCGGCAATCAGCGGCACGCAGCTGCTCGCCAAAGCATTGGCGACGTTATCCACCGCGCTAACCTGCGGCACCCCGACACCTGCAACAATACGGGTGGTACAAATCGAGCCGGGGCCAATACCCACCTTGACGGCATCGGCGCCATGATCCACCAGCGCACGGGCAGCATCGCCGGTGGCGATGTTGCCGCCAATCACCTCGACCTGCGGGTAATTCTTCTTGACCCATTCGACACGCTTGAGCACACCCTGCGAATGGCCATGCGCCGTATCGACGACGATCACATCCACGCCTGCTTCGGCCAGGGCAGCAACACGCTCCTCGGTACCTTCGCCGACGCCAACCGCCGCACCAGCACGCAAGCGACCGAACTCATCTTTCGCGGCAAAGGGGTAGTCGGACGCTTTCTGGATGTCCTTCACGGTCATAAGTCCGCGCAACACCCAGGCATCGTCGATCACCAGAACGCGCTCGAGACGGTACTTGTGCATCAGCGTCTTGGCTTCTTCGAGGCTGGCACCCTCCTTGACCGTAACCAGACGGTCACGCGGAGTCATGATGTTGCCGATGGTTGCATCGAGCCGGGTTTCGAAACGCAAGTCGCGGTTGGTGATGATGCCAACAACCTTGCCCGCATCCACCACCGGCAGGCCGGAAATCTTGTGAACACGGGTCAGCGCCAGAACTTCCCGCACGGTCATCGTCGGCGGAATGGTAATCGGGTCTTTCAGCACGCCGGATTCGTAGCGCTTGACCTTGGCCACTTCGGCGGCCTGCGCCGCCGGGGAAAAGTTCTTGTGGATGATACCGATGCCGCCTTCTTGTGCCAGTGCAATCGCCAGCCGCGCCTCAGTCACAGTATCCATCGCCGCAGAAACCAGCGGCAGGCTCAGCCTGATCTTGCGGGTCAGGCGGGTGCTCAGGGTGACATCACGAGGGAGAATCGCCGAATGGGCGGGAACCAGGAGAACGTCGTCGAAGGTCAGTGCCTTCTGGAGGAGTCGCATGCTGTTATCCTTGTATCCAAAAGCATATTATACGTTCCTAGCCAGACCCCGAGCAAACCGAGTATTCCCAAAAACTGAGGTAACGCCATGCGCATGCACCGTCTTGTTTCCCTGCTGATTCTAAGCCTGACACCCATCATCGGTCTAACGCAGGTTTACTCGTGGAAAGACGCCAGCGGCAAGATTCACTATGGCGACCGACCACCGGCAGAACGTCAAGCCGACTCGCGCAAATTGGCCGCACCACCACCGGCGGATGAGGCGGCCCGCAAGGCCGCCGCTGAAGGTCAACTGGCCGGCCGCGAGCAGCAGCAGAAGTCTCAAGAATCTGCCAAGAAGGCGCAGGAGGATCAGGCCGAGGCCAAACAACGCGAGGAGGGATGCCTGCAGGCAAAATCCAATCTTGCCGCCATAGAATCTGGCCAAATTCGCTTCTCGATCGATGCTAAAGGGGAGCGTGTCGCCATGGACGGCACGGTGCGCGATGCCGAACTTAGCAGGGCCAGGCAAAACGTCGATAGCTGGTGCAAACCACCCGCCAAACCTGTGGCAAAATAGTTACTCCGCCGCCGCCCCGCCACCTTTTTTCATCACCTTGCCTTCGGCGGCACGCTGTTTGCGCACCTCTTTCGGGTCAGCGATCAGCGGACGGTAGATTTCCACCCGATCGCGGTCGCGCAACACCGTGTCAGGCTTGGCCATCTTGCTGTAGATGCCAAACTTACCCTTGACGGGGTCAATTTCCAGGTATTTCGCCGGCAGTCCGGATTTTTCGACTGCCTGCTGCAAGGTCGCCCCGGCGGGAAGCTTCAATGGAATCACATCCTGCCTATCGGCGCGGGCATAGGTCACTTCGACCTGAATGGTGTCAGTCGTAGACATGGTGGGCACGCTTGACAAAAGAATCGACGAACGTATTGACGATGAAGCCGAATACCGGCCCCAGTGCTTTTTCCAGAATCTTGCTGGAAAACTCATAATTCAGCTTGAATTCAACCTTGCAACCGGCATCACCCAAAGCGGTGAAGCGCCAACCACCGTCGAGGCGACGGAACGGTCCCTCGCGCAGGGAAATGTTCATCCAGTGCGGTGCATCCTTGGGATTCTCGGTAGCAAAGTTCAGCTTGATGCCGTGGTAATTGACGTGGATGCGCCCAGCCGTATGTTCCGCCGTGCGGGACAACAACTCGGTACCGCTGCACCAAGGCAGAAATTTTGGATAGTCCTCAACACGATCCACCAGATCGAACATCTGTTCAGGCGTGCGGGGGATCAATACCGATTTTTCGACAAGGGCCATAAGGAAGGCTGTACTGAGGGTGCTGCATTAGAATGCGCGAATTCTAGCGCGACCCGCCATTCCCACGTCCATCCCATCATGAGCATCGCCGAAAACAAAAAAGCCTTCCACGACTATTTCATCGAGGAACGCTTCGAGGCCGGCTTGGTACTCGAAGGTTGGGAGGTCAAATCCATCCGTGCTGGCCGCGTGCAAATCAAGGAAGCCTACGTCATCATCAAGAACGCCGAGATGTGGCTGATC
>CAIYZZ010000441.1 GCA_903930805.1 uncultured Rhodocyclaceae bacterium
CCGATCGCGGCTGGGGACGCGTCATAAACATTTCATCGGTCAACGGCACCAAGGGGGCATTCGGCCAGACCAATTACGCGGCCGCCAAGGCCGGCATGCACGGGTTCACCAAGTCACTATCGCTGGAAGTGGCCAAGAAGGGGGTCACCGTGAATACCATCTCGCCCGGCTACATTGGCACCAAGATGGTCATGGCAATTCCGCAGGAGATTCTCGATTCAAAAATCCTGCCGCAGATACCTCAGTCGCGTCTCGGCAAGCCCGAGGAAGTGGCGGGACTCGTGGCCTATCTAGCCTCAGAAGAGGCGGCTTTCGTCACCGGCGCCAACATCTCCATCAACGGCGGCCAGCACATGTTCTGATGTTATCAGCGGGACTGCGGGTGCAACCCGTTGCAGCACGCTGAGCAGCCGCGAAGTGTCTTGCCTGCCCCAACCAGCCGCCATGAGGGCGTCCAGTTGCTGCATCACTGTGCCACCGACTGGCAGCGAAACGCCCAAGCGCATGGCCTCGTCTATCACCATGACGAAATCCTTGTGGTGGAGGCGTGCTTCGACGCCCGCGGCAAACCCGCGTATTGCCATCTTGCCACCGAAGAAATCGAGCACCCCCGAACCGGCTGAGCCGCCAAGCATGGCTTCTCGCACCTTGCCGAAATCGACCCCCGCTGCCTGGGCGAGACGCGCCGCCTCCGCGCAAGCCTCAATGGCCGCGACCATGACCAGTTGGTTGCAGGCTTTAGCCACCTGGCCGGCACCCACGTCACCCACATGCACGACGGTCTTGCCGAGGCAGCGAAACACGGGTTCGAGCCGTTCCGCCAGCGCCGACTTTCCGCCCCACATGATAGCCAGCGTGGCCGCCTGCGCTCCCGCCGTGCCTCCGGATACTGGAGCATCGACGAAATGGACAGCGCGTGCGGCGTAACGCGCCGCGATATAACGAGCAACGGAAGGCGCGATGGTGGAAAAATCGATATGGATGCTGTCCGGTGCAATGCCTTTGTGCAGTTGCGCCGCCAGTGCTTCGACGTCGGCGCTGCCGGTAACATTGGTGCAGACAATCCCGCAATGACGCGCCAGTTCGGTCGGGCTGTCTGCCCAACACGCTCCCCGTTTCAGCAAAAAGTCGGCGCTGGTGGGACGGCGGCTCCAGACGGTTAGTTCATGACCTGCCGCGAGTAGATGCTCGGTCATTGGGCGGCCCATGCCGCCGAGGCCTATGAACCCAATGTTCATTCCGGCGTAGACATTTTTTCCAGCAGCTTGAGTGCGGCAATCGAATCGTCCTCGCCCATGCCGCTACCGACGATGGCGTTGAAGAGTTGCGCCGTGGCAGCCGCCGCCGGCAGCATCAGGCCTAGACGGTGCGCTTCTTCCATGACGATGCGCAAGTCCTTCTGGTGCATCCAGGCCTTGAAGCCCGGCTTGAAGTTGCGGTCGATCATGCGCTGGCCGTGGTTTTCGAGGATGCGCGAGTAGGCGAAGCCACCCAGCAGCGCCTCGCGCACCTTGGCGACATCCACGCCATTTTTTGCCGCGAAGTTGAACGCCTCAGCCACCGCCGCGACGCCGACGCCGGTGAGAATCTGGTTGCAGGCTTTCGCCACCTGGCCGGCACCCATGTCGCCAATCAGCGTGACGGACTTGCCCAGCTTCTCGAACAGCAGTTTGACCTTCTCGAAAACATCGG
>CAIYZZ010000442.1 GCA_903930805.1 uncultured Rhodocyclaceae bacterium
ACTCAATACGATCTCTGCCACTGACTTGGCCGTGGGATTGGGGCTGGCTTTTATCGCGGGTGTTTCGGTTGCCATAAAGATCGACTCACTTTAGATAGACATCTGTTTGGCATGTTACACAGATCAGAAACTTCGATGCGGCTTTTCTTGGCGGCCGGTCATATTGGGGTTTTGATATGCCTCTGTTTCTCGCCGATGTTGCCGTCCCGCCAGCGCCGACTTTCAACTGCGATAGTCGGCGTTGATCTTCACATAGTCGTAGCTGGCAGCAGCAATAACCATCAGCAAAAATATTTGCAGGAATCGGAGCATGATCGTAGCATCCGGAGCGGTACTCTGGTAGTGGTCAAGCGCCGCGCAAGCCTTGGCCTTGTCCTGCTGGAGAACAGGTATCTAGATTGGAAGTTAAGGGTGCAACGTGTTTCGGGGGAAGTGGGATGTTTCGACGACTGATTTTGTCGGCTTTGGTGTTTTGTTATGCGCTCGGGGCGGGGGCTTCTACATCGGCTCCGGATTCGGAGGATTGGCGCAGCCCGCTGGCCCATGGTATTTCTCTCCGTGCCGTAGGCAAGCATGCCGAGGCGTTAGCCGCATTCCAGGAGGCCATGCGCCTAGCGAAGGGTACGCTCGGCAGCGCACAGGTGGCGGTCGAGTTAGGCATCAGTTTGATGCGGGCCAATCGTGTAGCGGAAGCCGAAGCCCCCCTGCTCGAGGGGTATGCCGCGCTTGCCGGCGAGGCGCGCGGTATGCTCGCCAATGATCTCGGCAACCTGTATTACTCACAGCGACACCGCGATCTGGCTGCCCGCTACTACCGCGAGGCGATCGAGCTGAGTAACCCTGGTTCGGTGCTTTGGCTCACCGCCTCCCTGAATCTTGCCCGTACCCGACCGCCGGAGCGTCGACTGGAACTTCTGGCCGCATTGCGTCCCCGCGTGAACCAGCAGCTGGATTCCTCGCTGGGCGTGCCTCTGCTCATTAATCTCGGCACCCAGGCTCAGTTGCTCGGCGAGGGTGGCCAGGCACTCGCCTATGAAAGCCTGGAACTGGCAAAGGAACTGGCTGCAGCAAAGGGTAGCCTGCGTCTCCAACTTGAAGCACTGGATGCCCTCGCACAACTCTACGAGGCATCGGGCCGCTGGCCAGATGTGCTCGCCCTGACAGGTCGCGGTCTGGCGTTGGTGCGTGATCAATCCACCGCAGCGCTCGAGGATGTGCTGCTGCAGTTCGAATGGCGTCAGGGCCGCGCCTTCCGAGCCACTCAGAAGGAAGATCAAGCGCTCGCTGCTTATCAGCGCGCTGTCGAACTAGCACAGGTGATCCGGCAGGATCTGCCCATTGAGTTTCTCGATGGCCAGTCTTCCTACAAGCTGATTCTCGAGCCGCTGCATCTGGGCTATATTGAACTGCTGCTTGGTTCCCTTGGGCGACAGCCGATTGAGCGCGAACAACTGGTGCTGGGCCGGGTACGTGATGCCATCGAGGTACTGCGGCAATCCGAGATGCAGGACTTTCTTGGTGACCGTTGCTCCGTCGAGGAGGCTGATGTTGTGGGCCGGGTCGATCCGGGTACCGCCATCCTCTATCCGATCCTGTTGAAGGACCGGGCCGAACTGCTGGTCGAGACGGCGAAAGGGCTATCGCGTTTCGGCGTGTCGATCGCC
>CAIYZZ010000443.1 GCA_903930805.1 uncultured Rhodocyclaceae bacterium
CAATCGAACTAAAATCGTAGTGTAAAACTAAAAAGCCGCTTGGTTAGCGGCTTTCTGGTGGTATTGATACGACAAGAAACTCTGCGATATGTCATTCCAGATTCTGAACTTGTTCACGCACCTGCTCGATCAGTAGCTTGAGCTCAAGAGCAATCTCGGTAACTGCTGCCGATACCGATTTCGAGGCCAGCGTGTTGGCCTCGCGATTGAGTTCCTGCGTGACGAAATCGAGCCGTTTGCCGACAGCGCCACCCTTCGCGAGTACGCGCTCGATTTCGGTAAGGTGTGTTATCAGCCGGGCGAGCTCTTCGGCGACATCGATCTTGGTGGCGAAAATTCCGATTTCCTGACGGATGCGGTCTTCGTCGAGATTGGCCACCGCCTCGCGCAGCTTGGTCGCCAAACGCTCAGTGTAGTCTGCGATGGCAGTTGGCACCATGGGCTCGACTTTCGCCACTTCCGCGCGCATGCGGGACGCACGCTCGCGCAGAACGTCGGCCAGGCGGGCACCTTCGCGCGCGCGGCTGGCGAGAAATTCTCCCAGCACGGCATCGAACAGGGCAAAGCACTCGGTCTGCAGCCGTTCCTGGGTGATCGCTTCGGCGGTCAATACACTCGGCCAGCGCAGTACGTCGGCGACGGACAGCGGCGCGGCCGCAGTCAGCACACCGCGTATTTCGGCGTCGAGGTTGCCGAGTTGCGTGACCAGCGCGAAGTTGGGTGCAAGCTGGGGTACCGCACCGCTGTTGGGTTGCAGATAAAGCCGGCAATCGAGCTTGCCGCGGCCGATGGCGGCGGAGAGCTTTTCGCGCAAGGGCATCTCGAGAAAGCGCAATTCTTCCGCGCAGCGGAAGTTCAAATCGAGAAAGCGGCCATTGACGCTTTTCAGTTCAAGGGTGATGCGGGCGGAGCCAAGATCACGTTCGAGGGCGGCATAGCCGGTCATGCTATGGATGGTCATGGGTGGTTTTACCAGTTAGCTGTGCTTTACAACGCGGCAGCTTATCATCCAAAATGAAAAGCCATGTCGCCACCTCAAACCAATCAGCCGCTGCCACCCAACCATGTCATCGATGGCTATCGCTTCGAGCGTCAGCTGTCGCTGGGGGGGTTTTCCATTGTTTATCTGGCCTACGACTCGAAAGGCACTCCGGTCGCCATCAAGGAATACCTGCCCCAGGCGCTGGCCCAGCGCACGGTGGGGTTGCTGCCGCAGGTGTCGGCAACCCATCTCGCTGCCTACCAGAGCGGCATGATGGCCTTCTATGAGGAAGGCATCGCGCTGGCTCGACTCAACCACCCCAACGTAGTGCGCGTACTCAATTTTCTGCGCGCTAACGATACTGTTTATCTGGTGATGCGCTACGAGCAGGGACGCACCCTGCACGAGCACATCCGCAAACACCGTGGCGAATTTCGCGAGAGTTTCGTGCGTGGCGTGTTTGCGCGCCTGCTTTCGGGGCTGCGCGAGGTGCATGCCAACAAACTGCTGCACCTTGACATCAAGCCCTCGAACATTTACTTGCGCGTCGATGGCTCGCCGGTGCTGATTGACTTCGGTGCCGCGCGCCAGACACTCTGCCAGGCCGATCCTGACCTGCGTCCCACATATACGCCGGGTTACGCCGCGCCGGAGCAATATGGCAACCAGCCGGGCCAGGGGCCATGGACCGATGTGTATGCCGTCGGTGCCAGCATGTACGCCTGTCTCGCGGCGGCATCCCCCCAACCGGCCGATGCGCGTACCGTCAAGGATGACCTGGTGCCGGCAGTCCAGCGCTGGGCTGGAAAGTACTTGCCGCAACTGCTCGACATCATCGATCAGTGCCTGTTGCTTGACCCGCTGGCACGGCCACAAAGCGCGTTTGCCCTGCAGCGCATGCTCGCAACGGTACCCGTCGTACCCGCTGTTCCCGTGGATCCCGAAGTTCCCGCCGCACCTGATACACCTGACGCACCACCGCAGTCATGAAGTTTTCGATCTTTCAGGAAAGCCGCACCGGCGGTCGGCAGCACAACGAAGACCGCATTGGTTACCGCTATACCAGCGATGCGCTGGTGCTGGTGGTGGCCGATGGTTTGGGCGGCCACGGCCACGGCGAAGTTGCAGCCGAGGCCGCCGTGCGCAGCATCATTGCCACGTTCGACCGCAAGGCGAAACCGCGCCTGGCCGATCCGAGCGAATTTCTTGCCGAGGCCATGGCGGGTGCGCACATGGCGATCCTGGCCCTGTCCGGCATTCGCCAGCTCGACGATCTGCCGCGCACGACCTGCGTCGTCTGCGTCGTGCAGGATGGCATTGCCTGCTGGGCGCACGCCGGAGATTCGCGTCTCTACCTGTTGCGTCAAGGCAAAGTGCAGATGAAGACGCGCGATCACACGCGAGTACAGGCGCTGGTCGATTGCGGCCAACTGACGGAGGCCAGCGCACGTACCCATCCCTCGCGCAACATTCTCATCAATTGCCTCGGTGGCGACCTGTCGCCACGCTTCGAATTTTCGCCCAAGATCCAGCTGAAACGCGACGACGTCGTCCTGCTGTGTTCCGATGGTGTCTGGGGGCCGCTCACCGACGATGCTCCGCTGGCGACCCTTTCCCTGCGTGATGCGGTAAGGGCGGCACCGAGTTTTCTCGACCGCGTAGAATCCGGCGCCGGTGTCAACCGTGACAATCTGTCGATGATTTTGCTGACTTGGGCCGACGATAGCCCCGTAGACGCAACCCAGTCATCCCAGGCATGGACCGCCGACGATTTCAGCCGCACTCTGAATACCACCCACACCCGATTGCACGCCAAGGAACCTACATGATGACCCGACCTGACGGGCGCGCGCCTGATGCATTGCGCCCGCTCACCATCACCCGTCACTACACACGCCATGCCGAGGGCAGCGTGCTGGTCGAATTCGGCCACACCAAAGTCCTCTGCACCGCAAGCATCGAGGAACGCGTGCCGCCCTTCCTCAAGGGAAAGGGCAAGGGCTGGGTCACCGCCGAATACGGCATGCTGCCGCGCTCCACGCACACGCGCACCGACCGTGAAGCCGCCAAGGGCAAGCAATCCGGCCGCACGCAAGAGATCCAGCGCCTCATTGGCCGCTCGCTACGCGCCGTCACCGATCTCGTCAAACTCGGCGAGCGCCAGATCACCCTCGACTGCGACGTCTTGCAGGCCGATGGCGGTACGCGCTGCGCCGCCATCACCGGTGCCTGCGTGGCGCTGCACGATGCGCTCGCCGGCCTGGTTGCCACCGGCAAACTCGCCGCTCATCCGATGCGCGACTACGTCGCCGCCGTGTCGGTCGGCATCGTCAATGGCGAGCCAGTGCTCGACCTCGACTACGCTGAAGATTCGAACTGCGACACCGACATGAACGTAGTCACGACCGGAGCCGGCGGCATGGTCGAATTGCAAGGTACAGCCGAGGGGGCGCCCTTCTCGCGCGCCGAGCTCGATGCCTTGCTCGCTCTTGCTGAAAAGGGTATCGGCGCAATCATCACCGCGCAAAAGCTTGCACTGGAGATGAAATGAAACAGATCGCCAAGAAAATTGTTTTAGCCTCCAACAACGCCGGCAAGCTGCGCGAATTTTCCCAGATGCTCGCGACCATTGACATTGAAGTGCTACCGCAGGTCCATTTCAATATTCCCGAAGCCGAAGAACCGCACATCACCTTCGTCGAGAATGCACTCGCCAAGGCGCGCCACGCGGCGCAGCTCACTGGTCTGCCGGCGCTGGCTGACGACTCGGGCATTTGTGTTGCCGCGCTCGGTGGCGCCCCTGGCGTGTTCTCGGCACGCTTTGCCGGCGAACCCAAGTCGGACGAGCGCAACAACCAGAAGCTGATCGCCGACCTTCAGGGCAAGGCAGACCGGCGCGCGCACTACGTCGCCGTGCTGGTCTTCGTGCATCACGCCGACGACCCGCAGCCGATCGTCGTTGAGGGCGAGTGGCATGGGGAGATCATCGATACGCCGCGCGGTTCAAATGGTTTTGGCTACGACCCCTACTTCCTCGTGCCCGATCTCGACCAGACTGCGGCCGAAATCTCCGCCGAGGAAAAGAACAAGCGCTCGCATCGCGGCAAGGCGCTGGCGCTGCTCATCGAACGTCTCAAGCTCGACGTTTGAGCCGCACGATCCCTATCGCGGCCGTTCCGCTAGCGCCGACTTTTCAGCCGGTGCCGCTTGCGCTCTACGTCCATTGGCCGTGGTGCGTCAGGAAGTGCCCCTACTGCGACTTCAATTCGCATGAACTCATTTGCCAAAATGAGCCGCAGGAAGCCGCTTACCTTGCCGCGCTGATTGCCGACCTCGAGGCCGCGCTGCCGGTGGTCTGGGGGCGGTCGATCGTCTCGATCTTCATCGGCGGCGGTACGCCCAGCCTGATGTCAGGAGAAACCGTCGATGCGCTGCTCGCGGCAATCCGTATTCGCTTGCCGCTGCTGCCCGATGCCGAGATCACGCTGGAGGCCAATCCTGGTGCCGTCGAGGCCGCGAGATTTTCCGCCTACCGCGCCTCCGGCGTGAACCGGCTGTCGCTGGGCATTCAGAGCTTCGACGACGCCAAGCTTGCCGCGCTCGGGCGCATCCATTCAGGCGCTGAAGCGCGGCGTGCCATCGACATCGCGCAGCAGTACTTCGAGCGCGTCAATCTCGATCTGATGTACGCGTTGCCGCAGCAGACACTGGATGAAGCGCGGCACGATATCGACACCGCCATCGCCACGGGCGTCGGCCACATTTCCGCCTATCACCTGACGCTGGAACCCAACACCGCATTTCATCATGCGCCGCCGCCGTTGCCGGATGATGATCTGGCTGCCGACATGCAGGACATGGTGGAAGCCCAACTCGCCGCCGCCGGTTTCGCGCACTACGAGACTTCTGCCTTCGCCAGGTCAGGCCAGCGCTGCCAGCACAACCTCAACTACTGGCAGTTCGGCGATTACCTAGGCATCGGTGCCGGCGCGCACTCAAAGCTATCCGGCCACGCGGGCATCCGGCGCGAAGCACGGCCACGACATCCGCAGGCCTATCTGGCTGATCCGGCCACGCGCGACTGGCAGCCGGTTGCGGCCGAAGATCTGCCGGGTGAATTCATGATGAACGCGTTGCGCCTGACCGATGGCGTAGCGCTGGAACTGTTCTCTGAACGTACCGGCTTGCCGCTATCCACCATCGAAAAGTCGGCGCTGGCGGGACGGCAGGCGGGGCTGCTGGATACCGCAAATGGTCGCCTGCGCCCCACCGAACAGGGGCAACGCTTCCTCAACCGTCTGCTGGCGCTGTTTCTGGCCGACGCCTGAACAAGACATCCCAGACACCATGACCAAGCTTGAGGCCGCGCGTCTCGAACTTGGTCTGCGGTCGCCACGCCGGACGGGGCGCAAATCCGCCCAACTGCGCCTCGGCGGTATTCGTCAGCAGCGGTTCGGCGCCGAGCACTTCGAGCATCTGCTGGGCGTACTCTTCCCAGTCGGTGGCGCAATGCAGATAACCGCCCGGAGCCAGTCGCGATGCCAGCAGCGCAACGAAAGGTGGCTGGATTAGCCGGCGCTTGTGATGGCGCTTCTTCGGCCACGGGTCGGGAAAATAGATGTGGATGCCGGCCAGCGAATCTGGCGCGAGCATGTCGCGCACCACTTCAACGGCATCGTGCTGGATCACACGCAGGTTGGTCAGTTCGCGCGTGGTGATTTCCTTGAGCAGGCTGCCGACGCCCGGCGTGTGCACTTCAATGCCGAGATAGTCGTTGTCCGGTTGCGCGGCGGCGATGGCTGCCGTAGCCTCGCCCATGCCACAGCCGATTTCGAGAACCTTCGGTGCCGATCTGCCAAATACGAAGGTCAGGTCGGGCAGTGCAGCGGTATAGGGCAGGCCGAAGCGTGGCATGCCTTCCTCGTGGTAGCGCAGTTGAGCGTTGGATACGCGCCCTTGGCGCAGCACGAAACTGCGGATCGGGCGTCCGCTCAAGCTGTCATTCATTTTTCAGCATCTCTTCGCGCCGACGGGCGAGATCGTAACGTGGTTGGGCGAGCGCCTTCGCCAGGGTTTCGCAGGCAGGCTGGAGCGTCTCGGCCGTCAGTTCGAGCTCGGTCCTCAGCCCCAGAGCGGCAGAAATGGCATCGGGCGGCACATCGTCACGCTGGAAGTAAAGGCGGCCCAGGGCAAGGTTGAGCGCAAGAATCTGCGCTGCCTCGCGTTCCTGCCAATCAATCCCGGCTTCCGCCGCTGCGCCATACCCATTCTGTGCGCAGGCCAGCGTCAGCAGGCGCACGCCGTGGGCGATACCCCAGAGCCGCTGGTCTGCCAGCAATTCCGGTTGATCGAAGGCGTAGCCGCTGACTGATGCCGTCCCGCCATCGCCGACTTTTTCATCGGCATGCGCCGGCAAGGCCAGCACCGCAGCCAGCAAGGCCGGTAAAGCCAGATGTTTCACGCCGACTCAGGAACCGATCAACCCGCTGGTCGGCGAGCTCGGGCTGGCCGTGTAAAACTTCTTCGGCATGCGCCCGGCCAGGAAGGCTTCGCGGCCTGCCTCAACCGCCTTTTTCATGGCACCGGCCATCAGCACCGGGTCTTTCGCACCGGCAATCGCCGTGTTCATCAGTACGCCATCGCAGCCCAACTCCATGGCGATGGCCGCATCCGAGGCGGTGCCAACGCCGGCATCGACGAATACCGGCACCTTGGCGGCATCGATGATGAGCTTCAGATTCCATGGATTGAGGATGCCCATGCCCGAGCCAATCAGCGAAGCGAGCGGCATCACCGCGACGCAGCCAATGCTTTCAAGCAGCTTGGCCTGGATCGGATCGTCCCAGCAATACACCATCACCTGGAAACCATCCTTCACCAGCGTTTCGGCGGCCTTGAGGGTTTCCGGCATGTTCGGGAACAGCGTTTGCGGATCGCCCAACACTTCGAGCTTGACGAGGCTGTGGCCGTCGAGCAGTTCACGCGCGAGACGCAGGGTGCGCACGGCATCATCGGCCGAATAGCAGCCGGCGGTATTCGGCAGGTAAGTAAATTTCGAGGGTGGCAGTGCGTCGAGCAAGGAGGGTTGCCCCGGTTCCTGGCCAATGTTGGTGCGACGGATGGCGACGGTGACAATCTCGGCACCACTCGCCTCGACGGCGCGGCGCGTCTCGCTGAAGTCTCCATTCGGATCCTTGTATTTGCCGGTGCCTACAAGAAGGCGCGAAGTGTAGGCCTTGCCGGCGAGGGTCAGTGTGTCTTGCATGGATGTCTCTCGGAATGGGTTAGCCGCCGCCGACGGCGACGACGATCTCAAGCCTGTCTCCCGCCTCGATCAGGGCGGTGGCATGCTGGCTCTTCGGCACGATCTCGCCGTTCTTCTCGACAGCCAGTCGTTTGCCGGCCAAGCCATCAAGCGTCAGCAGCGCACCGACGGTGAGTGTGGCCTCAAGGGTACGTGGCGTGCCATTGATGACGATTTCGATCATGTGGCCATTTTAAGGGGAATGTGGTGGGGAACTGTCCTCGTTTGTCGCCGCCCCTTTCTGTGATCCATCAGGTACTGCTGGCAGCAACCAGATCAGCAGCAGCGGAAGCAGCGGGATCGACAGGGCAAACAATAGCCAGAGCGTCCTGGACCGTCCCTTCTGCTTGGCGATCAATCCAGTGGGGATGGCCGTAACGAGCGCCAGGATGGAGAGAATGATTGCGCTCGAAAGCAACGTCTCAATCAGGCCGGCGTCAAACCCCAGTTGATTGAGCAAGGCGGTGGTGTTCGGGTCAAGCATGGCCAGATCTCCTCTGCATGGTTCTCAATGCAGCACCTTCTGCCCACCACAGCACTGCTTGTACTGCCACGCTAAAGCGTAACGCAATTGATTTGATTGGATATTTTCCGTCATTTTTTGCGTGGCAAACATTTGCGCAACAGTCCAGTGGCAATTTTGTAAAACAGCAGCTTCCATTGGGCGAGCAATACCTTGTGCTGGTGACGCACTAAATTATTCAGATCTTATCATCGTGAGCAAAGCGAATCAGTCGGGCTACCTCTAGGAAAGATCCTTGCCGCAATCCTGAGTCTGTTCGGTGCGGCACGCGGTCGGATTAAGATATGGGCGATGCCGCTGCAGGAACGAATTCTCTCAAGCACAAAGAAGCCGTCGCTCAACTGGGCCATTGCGGTTTCACTGGTGCTCCACGGTTTGATCCTGTTTATCCCCAAGCAGTCATCCCAGGTCCAGAGGCATTCTGCAAAGCGTATTGATACCTCGTTGGTGCCGCGCCCAGATGTTTTCGGCTTCACGCGTACCCCGGACGGTCGCGGGTACTGATAGCATAGCTTCACTGACTCGCTATAATCGGCGTTACTCTGCGGGTGTAGTTCAATGGCAGAACGGCAGTTTCCCATACTGCATACGAGGGTTCGATTCCCTTCACCCGCTCCAGATTCCTCCTGCCCATGTCCCTCTTCGCGCAACGCCTGATCGACTGGCACCGCCAGCACGGCCGCCACGATCTGCCGTGGCAGCAGGATTGGCAAGTGGGCCGCGACCCCTATCGAGTTTGGCTGTCGGAGATCATGCTCCAGCAAACGCAGGTGGCTACGGTCATCTGCTACTACGAGCGTTTTTGCGCGCGCTTCCCGACGCTCGCGGATCTGGCGGCAGCGCCGGTCGAGGCCGTGATGGAGCTCTGGAGTGGATTGGGCTACTATGCGCGGGCGCGCAACCTGCACGCCTGCGCTTGCTTGCTGATGTCGCAACACGGCGGCCAGTTTCCATCCGACCCGCTGGATATTGCCAAGCTACCGGGGATCGGCCGCTCGACGGCAAATGCGCTCGCAGTTTTCTGCTTTTCCGCCCGCGCACCGATTCTCGACGGTAACGTCCGTCGCCTGCTTTCACGTGTCCTTGGCATCGAGGGTTTTCCTGGTGTGGCGGAGGTAGAAAGTCGGCTCTGGCGGGACGCCACGGGGTTGCTGCCCGAGCGCGATGTCGCGGCATACATTCAGGCGCAGATGGATATGGGCGCGACGATCTGTACGCGCAGTCGGCCGCGTTGCGCCGCTTGCCCGGTTGCCGATATTTGCGTTGCGTATCGGGAGCAGCGTGTCGCCGAACTGCCGACACCACGCCCGAAAAAGGCGTTGCCGGAACGTACCACCACCCTGCTGGTGCTCAGTACCGGCGAGAGTGTTCTGCTGGAAGTCCGGCCGCCGGCCGGTATCTGGGGCGGGTTGTTGTCTTTGCCCGAACTGCCGGAAGGCGAGGCTGTGGCCGATTACTGTGCGCGGCTAGGAGTGAAGATAAATGCCGTCACGCCAGCGCCGACTTTTTCCCACAGCTTTACGCACTTCCGGCTACACATCCAGCCCTTGTTATGCGACGTGGCGGTTCAACCCAGACTGGCCGAACCCAAGCTGCGCTGGGTCAAGACGAGCGCACTGGCACAGGCGGCATTGCCCACACCGGTCCGCAAAATTCTTGCTGAAATTAGCGCGAACTCTTGATCAGGCGGTCGGCCGACGGCTGAACCGGACGTGCGTTATTGGGGTAGAGGCGGGCGAAGATGCCGATCTGCTCGGGCGACACCTGTACCGGGTTTTTGAACACCATCCACAGCACGTTTTCGGTACAGGGCGGCGTCGTCAGCGAACCCATGTAGGTGTAGTACTCGCGACTTTGCGGCA
>CAIYZZ010000444.1 GCA_903930805.1 uncultured Rhodocyclaceae bacterium
CAATATTTTATCACTTTCTACTAGCGTGGAAAGATGCTCTCAAAATAACCCTGATTTCAAATGGTTAATATCCAAAATACTGCGAAGCAAGAAGGAAAAGCCGAAATTGGCGCACTGCTGGCGCTCGAAGAAAAGTGGCAAGCGGTTGACCACCTTCGCATCCTGATGGGCGACGAGGTATCGCTACGTACAAAGCGGGCTTTCGTTCAGAGTCTCAAAAATATCAACGAGCGACTGGACTCAAGCCTCGAAACCGAAAAGTCCCAAAACGATTTCCTGCAAGGCGTGCCGGCCATTGTCGACGCCATCCGCAGCGGCAAAATTCAGTGTCGTGTTTTTCGCAAGGACAAGTTCCATGCCAAGGCCTACCTGACCCACGGTCGCGCGGCGGTCATTGGTTCTTTCGGTCTCGTCGGTTCCTCCAACTTCACCTACCCCGGCCTGACGGACAACGTCGAACTCAACGTCCAGATGCGCGGCACTGATGTCGGTCTGCTTCAGGAATGGTACGAGCGTCACTGGAACGAAGCGGAGGACATCGCACCCGATCTGCTCAGAACGCTCGAACGCCATACCCGCGAATACAGCCCATTCGAAGTGTGGGTCAAAGCGCTGGATGAGCTCATGCGCGGCCATGAACTTACGCCGGACGAATGGGATCGTGGCCAGTCCAAGGTATTTCCGATCCTCGCCAAATACCAGCAGGATGCCTACAAGAACCTTATCCAGATTGCCGACCGCTTCGGCACAGCTCTCCTCTGTGACGGCGTCGGCCTGGGCAAGACATTCGTCGGCCTGATGCTGCTGGAGCGCATGGTGGTGCGCGAAGGCCGCCGCGTCGTTTTGTTCGCGCCGAAGGCCGCGCGGGAAGACGTTTGGGAGCGCGCCATTCAGCGCTATCTGCCGCATCTCAACAGCGGCTTTGTCAGTTTCGTTCTGTACAACCATACCGACCTGCAACGCAAAGGCCGCTGGCCGCGCGATATCGAACTCACCTTGCGCGATGCCGATGTGGTCCTGATCGACGAAGCCCATCACTTCCGCAATCCAGGCATCAAGGGAGAAGGGGAGAAGGAAGCGTCCCGCTACCGATTGCTCCAGCAATACCTTCAATCGACTGAACGCCCCAAGCAACTGTTCATGCTGACGGCCACACCGGTCAACAATTCCATTCACGATTTCCGCCACATGATCGAACTGGCCGGGAACGAAACGATATTTGCCACACAGTTGGGCATCCACAACCTGCGCTCACATTTCAATCAACTGGAAAAACATCTGCTCGGCAGGACACCCGATACCAGCCAACTCGACCTTGAATTCGGCACCGAAATTTTTGCTGCTGAACAAGCGCTGCGCACCGACCGCATCTTCGACGCCATCGTCGTCCAGCGCAGCCGTGGCTACGTCAAGGAAAGCCAGCGCCAGCAGGGCGCCAACGAAGCACTGTTTCCGGAGCGCGAAGCACCCAAGGTTATTGCCTACAACCTCAAGGCCACCTACGGCAAGCTGCTCACCGCAGTAGAAATCGCCTTCAACAAAAAGACGCCGCTATTCGTGTTGGGCATTTATTACCCGCTGTCCTACTGGAAAGGCGACAAGACCAATCCGCTATTAGGCTCCTTTGATGAAGGCCGCCAGAAGCAGGTTGTTACTCTCATTCGCACCCTGTTTCTCAAGCGCTTCGAAAGCTCTGCGCGCGCCTTCGAAAGTTCCTGCTGGCGACTGTTGCAGAAATTGCTGGCTTGGGTCACTGTGCATAGCCAGACCGATCACGACCAACGCCGTCTGGAACGCTGGAAGATCAAGCACGGCGCACTCATCAACTACACACAATCCCACAACCACGAACTCTGGCCGGACGAAGCCGACGAAGACCAGATCGAAGAATTCCTCACCGAAGATCACTTGGCCGCCGTTGAACAACTGGACGCCGATCTCTACAAGCTCGACGAAATCATCGACGACACATACGACGACCTGGATCAACTCGCCGAATTTCTCAACCTGCTGGCCGAAGCCAAGCCGGAGCGCGACGACAAACTGAAGGCTCTCATCAAGCTGCTCAAGACCGATGCTGTGCTGAAGAAAGAAAAAGTCATCCTGTTTACCGAGTTCGCCGATACCGCCCGCTATCTGGAACAGCAACTCGATCAAGCGGGGCTTGATGGCATTTGCCGCATTGACGGCGGCAGCAGCCAGAAACAGCGCAGCGACGTGATCCGCCGTTTCTCGCCTTACTACAACGAAAGCTCCACCGCCGAACTTGCCGCCGAGGGCAAAGAGGAAATCCGCATCCTCATCTCCACCGATGTGCTTTCCGAAGGTCTCAACCTTCAGGACGCCACCCGCCTCATCAACTATGACCTGCACTGGAATCCGGTACGCCTGATGCAGCGCATTGGCCGCGTGGATCGGCGCTTGAACCCGGAAATAGAGGCACGCATCATCGCCGATCATCCGGGGCGCAAGAAACTGCGCGGCAAAACCGCTTTCTGGAACTTCTTGCCGCCGGATGAACTGGACGAAATCCTGCGTCTGTTCCAACGCGTCACTCACAAAACACTGGTCATCTCCCGCACCATGGGGATCGAAGGCCGCAAGCTGCTCACCCCGAATGACGAATTCGATCCGGTCAAGGAACTCAATGAGCAATGCGACGGCCAGCTTTCAGACACCGAAAGTCTGCGCCTCGAATATGAGCGCCTGATGGCCGAGCACCCGGAGCTTGCCGGCCAACTCGCTGGCTTTCCCCTTAAGGTATTTTCCGGCAAGGCGAACCCGAAACCCGCTGGCCGCGCCGTGTTCTTCTGCTACCGCATTCCCCGACCGGATTCCAACCTGCTCGATGCGGAAACCGGCCAACCGCGCTGGTCAGATGCCGCCGGCCTCACCGTATGGGCATGCTTTGATCTGCAAACCGACAAGGCCCTCACCGACGTGAGCGCCATTGCTACTCTGATCCGCTCCACTCTCGATACCCCGCGCAAGACCATCATCGACCCCGCCACTCTTTCCGACCTGCGCAAGAAAGTCGAAAAGCAGCTCACCGCCGAATTTCTGCGCCCCCTGCAAGCACCGCTCGGCGTAAGCCCGACGCTCAAGTGCTGGATGGAACTGAACTGATGGACGCCCAAAACCTGCGCGACATTCACGCCTTCCCCGAACTCGTCCGCTACCTCGAAGACGAACTCGACTGGCCGCTGCAGGAGTATGGCTTCGACGAACTCACCTTCGAATTCACACCCGCCGAATTGGGCTTGAAGGAAGAAGATGCCGCCCGCATCAAGGCCATTCACCAGTTGCGACCGCTCATCAGCGGCCAACCCTGGGGCATCTTCTTCGTCGAATTCGAGAACAAGAAACTGCCGGTGGTAGTACTGCGGCGCATCCTCTCCCACCTTGTACTCAAGAAGCGCGCTTCGGCCAACAAGGCAAATGCTCCGGCTTGGCACGCCGAAGACCTGCTTTTCGTTACGGCGTTTGGCGAAAACGGAATCGACGACCAAGAAATCGCCTTTGCCCACTTCCACCAGAATCTCGGCGACATGCCCACCCTGCATGTGCTGGGCTGGGATGGCAGCGACACGCCGCTCAAGCTCGTTCATGTGGACCGCGTGCTGCACGAGCGCCTACGCTGGCCGGAAGACGAAAGCGATGCCGATGCCTGGCGCGACGCCTGGCGCAAGCCGTTCAAGCATCGCATCGGCCACGTCATCCACACCGCCGATCTGTTGGCCGAAGAACTCGCCAAACTGGCGCGTGGCATCCGCGACAAGGCAAAGCGCATGCTCGCCGCCGAATCTGATCGTGGCGTGCTGACCAAGCTCTACAAGGCATTCCAGACCGCCCTGATCCACGACCTGACGCCGGAAAGCTTTGCCGACACCTACGCCCAGACCATCACCTACGGCCTGCTCACTGCGGCAATCTCCCGCACCGAAATGAGCGAAGGCCGGCACGGCACTGCACTAGTCGCCGAGAACGTCGTGGACATGGTGCCCGTCACCAATCCATTCCTCAAGGAGATGCTGCAAACCTTCCTCAAGGCCGGCGGGCGCAAGGGCGGCATCGATTTCGACGAACTCGGCATTCAGGACGTGGTGGAACTGCTGCGTGGTGATGAGACCGACCTCCCGGCCATCTTGCGCGATTTCGGCAACAAGACTCGCGGCGAAGACCCGGTCATCCACTTCTACGAGCATTTTCTCAGCGCCTACAACAAGCAGCTCAAGATTCAACGCGGCGTCTTCTACACCCCGCAACCCGTCGTTTCCTACATCGTTCGCAGCGTCCACGAACTGCTGCAAACGGAGTTTGGCCTCGCCGACGGTCTCGCCGACACCACCACCTGGGGCGAGATGCTGAAGAAGCATCCTGGCCTGAAGCTGCCGCCGCTCACTGACGCGACAGACGAAAAGCGCACCATTTCCCCGGACGAAGCCTTCGTCCAAATTCTCGACCCCGCCACCGGCACCGCCACCTTCCTCGTCGAAGTCATCGACATCATCCACCGCACACTAGAAAAGAAGTGGAAGCAGCAGCACCTCACCGACTCGCAGCAGCTTGCCGCGTGGAACGAGTATGTGCCGCAGCACCTGCTGCCACGCCTCCACGCCTACGAGTTGATGATGGCCCCCTACGCCATCGCCCATATGAAAATCGGTCTCAAGCTCGCCGAGACTGGCTACCGCTTTGGCACCGAGGAACGCGTCCGCATCTATCTCACCAACGCCCTCGAACCATGGCAGCGGCAACTGACGCTTCCTGACTTCGAGGCTCTCGCCCACGAAGCCGCCGCAGTGAACGAGATTAAGCGGAATAAGCGGTTCACAGCCGTTATAGGCAACCCTCCGTATTCAAAGATTTCGTCAAACCTAACTCCTGAGATGCGGGCCACGGTTGAAAGGTATCGCTACCTCGACGGCGAAAGAATCAAGGAACGTGGCGCCCTTCAGTTCGAGATAAACCTGCAAGATGACTACGTGAAGTTTTTCCGCTTCTGTGAGGAGAAAATAAGCGCGTCCAATGTTGGGGTTCTCGGCCTCATTACTAACAACGGCTATCTCAGCACACCGACTCTCCGAGGAATGCGCGATTCGCTCTTGGAGACGTTTCGCTCGATGTGGGTTCTAGACCTTCACGGCCACGTAGCGAAAGGAGAGATTGGTCCAGACGGTGCGCAGGAGGAAAATGTATTCGAAATTATTCAAGGCGTCTCGATGTTTCTGGGCAACCGTATGCTGCCAAAGACTGGTGACGGCACAATTTTTCACGCCGAGCGCTACGGTTCCCGCGAAGGGAAATACTCCTTTCTGAAATCACACAGCCGTTCCACGACGACCTTCGCAGAGATTGCGCCGTCAAAGCCGTTCTATCTCTTCGTTCCTCACGATGCAGATTTGACTTTGGAGTGGAAGCAATACGTTGGGC
>CAIYZZ010000445.1 GCA_903930805.1 uncultured Rhodocyclaceae bacterium
GAAGCGGCGCGCGCGATCTTGCCTGACCAGGGTGCCAAGATAGTCGAGATTGCGGTCAACCGATTCAAGATAGTAATTGCGTCTGACACCGCGTGCCTGATCGAAATGCTTGGTCAGATGAGGCGCCAGACCACCCAACTCGTTCTGCAGGCGTGCCGCCATCATCTTGTAAAACCCATCAGTTTTTTCGAGCAGGTCGTGGATGTCGGTAAAGAAGCTGATGCCGGCTTCTTTGAATTCAAAATACAGCAGCAACAAACGCTCGAGGTATTCGCGGTTTGCCATCTGACCGACCAGATCGGCCGTGGCGGTAACACTGGCCGCCAGGCGCACTGAGGGATTGTCGAAGTCTGGCATGATGGCAACCGGCCGGTGATCGGTGGTGAGAATCACCTTGCCGGTCGCTGACAGCAATTCGGGCGACAGCAAATGACCCAACTGGATTTCGGTGAACACCACACCGCGTACCACGTGCGTATCGGTAAATTGCGCACCCGTCCCCTCCGCCTCCTCGTGATGCATCAAGTAGCCGGAGTCATGCAACAAGGCACCGACGATGCAGGAATCGATGGCGAGAGTGTCGAGCATTTGCCCGCCAAGGTGCAGGCCGTGCAGGAGGCGCGCACTACAGAGCACCACCTCGAGCATGTGGCCTTGATCGTGATAGGGCGTGAGCAGCGATGTGTAACCCGCGACCCGCCCCCCACACCCAGCCTCGATCAGACCAAAGGCAGTGTCAATGTAGGTCATGTCGTGACCCGGTGCAATCGCGCGGACAAGGTGGTGCACTTGTTCGCGGATCTCGCCAAAGTCGCGACTGTTACCAATTTCAAGGGCGGGACTGTCAATCATTTTGAGGTAGTTTAACCTTGACAACGCCAAAAACAGATCAACCACTACCCTTAAATATTTCTTTGGTTATAGACCGAATTTTTCCGGCACCCCATCAGATGGGGGTATTAGCCAGACCGGGATCAAGTCAACCCCCCTTCGCACTCCACGTATGCTGCATGGCAACATATCCCTAATCACTCACCCTTTATCAAACGCCCACAACAGACTGATTTTTCATATGCTTTTCCAACTTCAGCACCTACTATATGTAGTGGTATAAATTCCATCAGCTACTAGGGATTTTGATAACTATATGATTTAACAAGGAGCAAAAATTTATTAGTTCACACTCTCAGGAGGTCTCGCTATGCTTCGCCGCTCCCGTGAATCACATCCGACAACCCACCCACTCAACCAGCCAGCGAACTCGACCATGACCATGGATCAAAGCACTGCCGAAACAGATCAAGCGTACTCAGATTCGCAAGAATACACAGGGCAACTGGGTCTGCCCCTGCCGCAGGAAATCTCCGGTGAAGTCCTGCTCGAGAAGTACGCCAAGGGTAACGAGCGCGATGTGCGCGACGTGCGCAGCCGTGTTGCGCGCGCACTGGCGAGCATCGAAGCGGAAGAAAATGTCACTCTGTGGGAAGCCAACTTCCTTGACGCTCAGGAAAACGGTTTCGTGCCCGCCGGTCGTATCAACTCGGCCGCCGGCACCGATCTGTGCGCCACGCTGATCAATTGCTTCGTACAACCGGTAGGCGATTCAATCTCGGAAATTGTCGACGGCCGTCCAGGCATCTACACCGCGTTATCGCAAGCCGCCGAAACCATGCGGCGCGGCGGCGGCGTCGGCTACGATTTCTCCAGCATCCGGCCGGTTGGCGCCCACGTCAAAGGCACCCAATCGCGCGCGTCCGGCCCGGTCTCCTACATGCGCGTCTTCGACCGCTCCTGCGAGACCGTCGAATCCGCCGGTTCACGCCGTGGCGCCCAGATGGGCGTCCTGCGCTGCGACCACCCGGATATCGAAGCCTTCATCCATGCCAAGGACCACGGTGATCTCTCGAACTTCAACCTTTCCGTAGGTGTCACCGATGCCTTCATGAAAGCGGTCGAAGCCAGCAGCGATATCGAACTCGTACATCGCGCCGAACCCTGCACCGACGTCAAACAGGCCGGCGCCTACCAGCGCGACGACGGCCTCTGGGTCTATCGCAAGGTGCCTTCGCGCGAATTGTGGGATCAGGTCATGCGCTCGACCTACGACCACGCCGAACCCGGCATCCTGTTCATCGACCGCATGAACCGTGACAACAACCTCAACTACTGCGAAACCATCGAGGCTACCAACCCCTGCGCCGAACAGCCACTGCCACCCTATGGTTGCTGCTGCCTCGGCTCAATCAACCTCACCAAATTCGTCAATCACGCTTTCGAGGAAACCGCCGATTTCGACTACGCCACCTTCGGCCGCGTCATCGACATTTCGGTACGTATGCTCGACAACGTGCTCGACGTCACTCACTGGCCTCTTCCCCAGCAGCAGGCCGAGGCCGCCGCCAAACGCCGCATCGGCCTTGGTTTTACCGGGTTGGGCGACGCACTGATCATGCTTTGCCTACGCTACGACACGGACGAAGCACGCCAGACCGCCACCAAGATTTCCGAATTCATGCGCGACCGAGCTTATCTGGCCTCGGTTGAGCTTGCCAAGGAACGCGGCGCCTTCCCGCTCTTCAATGCCGATCTCTACCTGTCGGGCGGCAACTTCGCCTCGCGCCTGCCGCAAGCCATCAAGGATCAGGTCCGCAAGCACGGCATCCGCAACTCACACCTGCTTTCCATCGCACCCACTGGCACGATTTCGCTGGCCTTCGCCGATAATGCTTCGAACGGCATCGAGCCGCCCTTTTCCTGGACTTACACACGCAAGAAGCGCATGGCCGACGGCACGCACAAGGAGTATGCGGTCGAGGATTACGCCTGGCGCCTTTACAAGCATCAGGGCGGCAACGTCAGCAAACTGCCCGACTACTTTGTCACCGCACTGGAAATTTCCGCACAGGCGCACAAGGACATGGTGGCCGCGGTGGCGCCCTGCATCGATACCGCCATTTCAAAAACGGTGAACGTGCCCGAGGATTATCCCTACGCCGAGTTCGAGGATCTCTATCTCACCGCCTGGAAAGCCGGCCTCAAGGGTCTCGCCACTTACCGTCCCAACAAGGTGCTGGGCAGCGTGCTGTCGGTCGAGCCGACCCAAGCCCAGCCCCAGGCACAAAAACAGCCGCAGGACGTCACCATCGACAGCGCCAACCGTCGCCTGAAGATCGGCTCATTGCCCGCGCCCGTTCTGTCAAGCCTGCGCTGGCCAGGCCGGCCGCGCATGACCGACGGCAATGCCGCCTGGACCTACATGATCGAAACACCACACGGCGAGTTTGCCCTCTTCGTCGGCCAGATCGAGAACGAACTGCGCAAGGCCGTTCCCTTTGAAATCTGGGTAAATGGCTCTGAGCAACCGCGCGGCCTGGGCGCCGTCGCCAAGACCCTCTCGATGGACATGCGCGCAAATGATCCCGCCTGGCTCAAGCTCAAACTCGACGTACTGGCCAGCACCGTCGGCGAAGAGCCCTTCGAGATGCCCATGCCACCCCATGGCGAACACAAGATGATGCCGGGTGCCGTATCGGCGATGGCACAAGTCATCCGCCATCGCTGCGAACAAATGGGCGCGCTGACCAGCGACGGTGCCACGCCGGTACTTGACTGCATGTTCAGCCGCGACGAGCCGAAAACTGGTACTGACGGCACGCTGTCCTGGACGGTCGATATCGTGAATCCCGCATCACGCGAGGATTTCGTGCTCGGCCTGAAAGAAATCACCCTGCCCGATGGCGTGACGCGTCCTTATTCGTGCTGGCTCTCCGGCAATTACCCGCGCGCACTGGACGGCCTGACCAAGCTGCTCTCGCTCGACATGCGGGTGATGGATCCGGCCTGGATCGGCATGAAACTACGCAAGCTGCTCAACTACCCCGAGCCGCTCGGCGACTTCATGGCACGCGTCCCCGGTTCCAACAAGCAGCAGAACTGGCCGTCAACGGTGGCCTACATCGCTCGGCTCATCATGCACCGCTACGCCATGCTCGGCATCCTCGACGAACACGGCTACCCGACCCGCGAGATGGGCATCCTCGAAGCTCCACGCGAAAAGGGCGAAGTCAAGGTGACACAGGGCTCGCTCTGCGCCGAGTGCGGCAACATGACCGTGATTCGCAAAGACGGCTGCGACTTTTGCACCGCCTGCGGCGCGGTGGGCAGTTGCGGCTAATAAAAAACAAACATCCAAGGTGTTATGTGGGTTTACGCATAAGTTGCGACCACTCCCAAAACGCTCCGGCTCCGGCCGGAGCGTTTTTTTCAGCGACACAAAACTGAGAAACCATCCCCGAATGCGCAAAGAAATAAAAGAGAAGCCAAAATACGCTGTCGTCGCGGCCGTGCAACTGCCGAACGTGTACGACATCGAGTTTGAAGCCTCGCTGGCCGAATTGCGCGATCTTGCCAAAACTTTGGGTTTCGAGATCGCCGCCACCTTCACGCAGAAGCGCTCCAGTTTCGACACGACAGCCTACCTGGGTACGGGCAAGCGGGAAGAGATATGCACCTTCGTGGATAGCGAGCCCGCACCCGTCACGTTCGAGAAAACGCCACAGGCCGCCGCCGACCCTGATGCCGGCAAGATCGACGTCATCTTCGTCGATCATGAGATCTCGCCATCGCAGGCACGCAACCTCGAAAAAGAGGTTGGCTGTGAAGTAATGGACCGCACCATGGTCATCCTCGAAATCTTCCACCGCCACGCCAGATCCCGCGCAGCGCGCGCGCAGGTGGAAATCGCGCGTCTCGGCTACATGGCACCGCGCCTGCGCGAGGCGGCCAAGCTCGCCGGCCCGCAAGGACGACAGCGTAGCGGCACGGGCGGTCGCGGTGCCGGCGAATCGCACACCGAGCTGGATAAACGCAAAATCCGTGACCGTATTGCCGAACTCCAGCAGGAGATCGCTGCGATGGATGTCGAACGCAAGACGCAACGTGCGCGGCGGCAGGATCGCCAGGGCGGTGCCAACGTCGCGCTCGTCGGCTATACCAACGCGGGCAAGTCCACCCTGATGCGCGCTCTCACCGGCAGCGACGTGCTGGTTGAAAACAAACTTTTCGCCACACTCGACACCACCGTGCGCACCCTCCAACCCGAGAGTCGGCCGCGCGTGCTCGTCAGCGATACAGTCGGCTTCATCAAGAATCTGCCGCACGGTCTCGTCGCTTCATTCAAGTCAACGCTTGAGGAGGCGCTTGATGCGTCGCTGCTGCTCCATGTCATCGACGCGAGCGATCCCGGGTTCGAACGGCAGCTTGAGGTCACCGACAAGGTGCTGGCCGAGATCGGTGCGCAGGACGTGCCGCGCCTCCGCGTCTTCAACAAGATCGACCATGTTGGCGACGCAGGGGCGCAAGTCGAACGCGAAGCCGCGCTACGCGCAGAGTACCCGGACTGCATCGTGATGAGCGCGCGCCGC
>CAIYZZ010000446.1 GCA_903930805.1 uncultured Rhodocyclaceae bacterium
AACCGAGTCCGGCCGGCGCCTTCGCCTACAACACCATCCTCGTCAATGTGAAGAAGACGCAGCTCGAGCATCGTCCCGGTTGGGATTCGCTCGCCACCGCGCGTTCCATCGTCTTCCGCCGGGATACCTGATCATGGCCGCCAAGAGGCTCGACATGGCGCAGGTGAAGACCGCCCTCAAGCGGAAGGTAGCGCAGGCCGGCACGCCGGTGAAACCCGCCGTCCAACTCGGTTTCGTGCACCACAACGTCGACTGCATCGGCTGCCGTTCGTGCGAGATCGCCTGCAAGGACAAGAACAACCTGCCGGCCGGACCGCGTTTCCGCCGCGTCATGAATATCGAAGGCGGACGCTTCCCCGACGTGTTCGCCTACAAGGTAAACATGAGCTGCAACCACTGCGCCGATCCGGCCTGCCTGCCGACCTGTCCTACCGGCGCAATCTGGAAACGCGCGGCCGACGGCATCGTCGATATCGACTCGACGCTGTGCATCGGCTGCCGCCGCTGCGAGGCCGCCTGCCCCTACGGCGCACCGCAGTGGGATCCCATCGAGAAAATCATCAAGAAGTGCAACCTGTGCGTCGATGAGATCGAGGCCGGCCGCAAGCCCTACTGCGTGATGGCCTGCATGATGCGCGTGCTCGACATCGGCCCCATCGACAAGCTCTGGAACGGCACCCACGCCACCAGGGCCGTCGGCCCGGCAGACAAGGTGGTGCGACAGGTGAAGAACATGGCCAATCCTGAACTGACGCGTCCCTCGATCGCCTTCGTCCCGCACAGCAAGGGCAAGGTTTGAGCGCGGAATGCTGGATCGCGCTGGCCGATGACGCGGCAACGCTGGCGCGGCTGCACGACCGCGAACTCGATGCCAACACGCTTGCCGCGCTGCGGGAGATCTGCTTCCCCGACAACCTTGCCCTGCTGCCGCAAACTGCGGAGGCGGAAAGTGCCTGGGCAACCATGCGCGCCGCCGTCCCACCAGTGCCAACTTTTCAGGAGATTGAGGCCTTGGCCGTCGAATACGCCGCCATCTACCTGACCGGCGCCCATGGCGCCTCGCCCTGCGAATCCGTCTGGCTCGACGAGGATCACATCACCTGTCAGCAACCGATGTTCGAATTGCGGGAAATTTACCGATCTGCCGGGCTCGCCGCTGCAGACTGGCGCAAGCGTTCGGACGACCACCTCGTGCTGCAACTGCTCTACATCGCCCAACAACTGAGCCGTCCCGCCAGAACCGACTTTTCGCCGCAGGCCCTCGGGCAAATGATGACTGAGCACCTGCTGCGCTGGCTGCCCGCTTTCACCGAACGCGTCGTTGCCCGCACCAACCATCCTTTCTACGCTGCGCTCGCCCAGCTAACGCTGGCGTGGTGCCAGACAGTGCATACTTTGGTGACGGCTGCCGGGACCGCAAAAATCGCGTAAGCTGCGCCGTCCCGCCATAGCCGACTTTTGATCATGGGCTACCGACTTTCGAAAATCTATACCCGCACCGGCGATGCCGGCACCACCGGCCTCGGCGATGGTTCGCGCGTCGGCAAGGACGCACCGCGCGTCGCCGCACTGGGCGATGTCGATGAACTCAATGCCATCATCGGCATGCTGCTGTGCGAGGAAATACCGGATGAGGTGCGCAACCTGCTCACCGGTGTGCAGCACGACCTGTTCGATCTCGGCGGCGAACTCTCGGTACCAGGTGGAAGCTTTCTCAAGGACACCCAGCCGGGACGACTGGAAACGGCCATCGACCGCTTTAATGGCGAACTGGAGCCGCTGAAGGAATTCATCCTGCCCGGCGGCACACGGGCCGCCGCCTTGACCCACCACGCCCGCACCGTCTGCCGGCGTGCCGAGCGCACGATAGTGGCGCTAGCCTACAACGAGGCGGTGTCGGAATCCGCCCGCAAGTACCTCAACCGGCTGTCGGACTTGCTGTTCGTGTTGGCACGCTGGCTGAACAAGCACGCCGGCCGTGGCAACGTGCTGTGGCAAAAGGGTAAAAACGCTTAGCCGGTCAGCGCAAACGCAGGCGCTTGTTGTCCAGGCACTTCATGAGTTCA
Source organism: uncultured Rhodocyclaceae bacterium (assembly GCA_903930805.1). Taxonomy (GTDB): domain Bacteria; phylum Pseudomonadota; class Gammaproteobacteria; order Burkholderiales; family Rhodocyclaceae; genus Sulfuricystis. The sequence goes on from CAIYZZ010000446.1 coordinate 2,067, forward strand.
CCGCTCACCGAGCGCAGCCGCTGATTGAGCAACATCAGCAGTTCCATCAGGATCTTGACGCCGATCTTCGGCTCTTCGGAGACAACACGGATCAAGCCATCGCGATCAAGCACCGCGAACAGCGTGGACTCCAACGTCACGCAACTCGCGAAACGCGGCTCACCATCGATCAGCGACATCTCGCCGAGTGTCTTGCCAGGACCGGCGGTAGCCAGACGTTGCGGCAAGCCGCGCGGGTCGATCTTGAGGATCTCGATGCTGCCATCGATCACCAGCAGCATGAAGTCGCCGGGTTCGCCTTCGCGAATGATTTCGGCACCGTTATCGGCCCGGTAGTAGCGCATGTAGCGCGTCAGGGTATCAATTTCCTCGCGCTCAAAATCTTCGAGCAGGTGGATGTGCTCGATTATTTCGAGGATACGATCGGCAAAGCCAAGCGGGTCGCCGAGCGACTCGAAAGCGGCAAAACGATCAGGGATGGAAGAGTCGGTCATGTCTCTCAAATAAAACAGGCAGCCGCGCCATTATGCCAGCAGTCGATAAATTAACGTCCGGCCAGCGCCGTGCGGCGTTTTCTCACCGCATCCGCCAATTGGTCGAGCACGACCACGGTGTCATCCCAGCCGAGACAGGCATCGGTGATCGAAACTCCCTGCGCGAGCGGCTTGCCCGGCTGCAGATCCTGGCGGCCCTCGTTCACGTGCGATTCGATCATCACACCGAAGATACGCTCCTCACCCGCAGCGAGTTGCGCGGCAATATCAGACGAGACTTCCATCTGCCGCTTGTAATCCTTGCGGCTGTTGCCGTGCGAGAAGTCGACCATCACCCGGGCGGCAAGGCCGGACTTGCCCAATTCTGTGCAGGCCGCCTCGATGCTGGCATGGTCGAAGTTGGTCTGCTTGCCGCCGCGCAGGATCACATGGCAATCTTCATTGCCATTGGTTGAGACGATGGCGGAATGCCCTGCCTTCGTCACCGAGAGGAAGTGGTGGGGTGATTGCGCGGCGCGGATCGCATCGACGGCAATCTTGATGTTGCCGTCGGTGCCGTTCTTGAAGCCGACCGGACAGGACAGGCCGGAAGCCAGCTCACGATGCACCTGCGACTCGGTGGTACGTGCGCCGATGGCACCCCAGCTGATCAGGTCAGCGGTGTATTGCGGCGTGATGGTGTCAAGAAATTCGGTGGCACAAGGCAGGCCCATCTCGCTCAACTCCCAGAGCAGCCGCCGTGCTAGGCGCAGGCCTTCGTTGATCTTGAAGCTGCCATCCATGCGCGGATCGTTGATCAGGCCTTTCCAGCCCACCGTGGTACGCGGTTTTTCGAAATAGACGCGCATCAGGATCAGGAGATCGTCCGCTAGACGATTGCGCTCAGTGTTGAGGCGTTGCGCGTATTCCAGCGCCGAGTCGAAATCGTGAATCGAGCACGGTCCAACCACCACCAACAGCCGGTTGTCGGCGCCATGCAGGATGCGATGGATGGCTGCACGCGCATCGTAGGTCGTGGTAGCTGCAGCTTCACTGGCCGGAAATTCTCGCAGGACGTGGCCCGGTGGTGAAAGCTCCTTGATCTCGCGAATACGTACGTCGTCTACAATATGTTTCATGGTGGGGTGACCGCCAGCAGCAAAGGGGCACGATTTTACCGCAGCACCGGTAATTCCATGCCCAAATAGCTGTCCAAATAGCTTGCCCACGCCGACGGGCGCCTATATCCTTCGATGAACTTTTCAGGATTCCTCAATGCTCAATCTCGAAGTTCGCACCCAACTGGCCGAAAGTCGCCTGTTCCGGCAAGTGGATATCAATCTGGTCGAAGCGCTTCTCAACAATTGCGCGCGCTACCAATTGATGCCGGGTGATGCGCTGATCGAGCAAGGTGCCCGTAACACCACCCTGTATCTGGTACTTTCCGGCCAACTGCGGGTTTATGCGGGCGGTCGTGACATGCCGGCCAACGCCATCCTGGAGCCCGGCGACTGCGCCGGAGAAATGTCGCTCATCGATGGCGAACGCAGTTCCGCACTGGTACTTGCCGCCGCGCCCAGCGAGTTGCTCGGCATCCCGCACGAACGCATGTGGGAAATGGTCGACAGTGCGCCGCTCATCGCCCGCAATCTGCTCGCCATCATGACCGGCCGGGTACGCAACAACAACCTGAAGTTGGTCACGACGCAAAGCACCTCCCTTGAATTCGAGCCGGCCAGCAGCGTGGACCCGCTCACCGGCCTGCACAACCGGCGCTGGATCGACAACACTTTCATGCGTCAGATACGCCGCTGCCGGCAGGATCATGCGCCCCAGTGCCTGGTGATGGTCGATATCGATCACCTCGGCCGCATCAATGACCGCAACGGCTACCTCACGGGTGACAACGCGGTGCGGCGTATCGCGCGCACCGTCGCGGAATCGCTGCGCCCGCAGGATCTGATCGGTCGCTTCGGCGGCGACGAATTTGTCATCCTGCTGCCCCATACGCCATTCGCGGAGGCCCAGATAATTGCCGGCCGACTGTGCGCGGCAGTATCCACCGCCGACATCTGCATACCGCCGAGCCGGGAACCGCTGACCATCTCCTGTGGTGTAGTGCCCCTCAAGGCCGAGGACGACCTGACCAGCGTCTTCGCCCACGCCGAAAAAGCCCTGAAACTGGCGAAAGCCAACGGCCGCAACCGCGTCGAAGCGCTGAGCTAAGCCGTCCCGCCGCTAGTTTCCCGACATCCGCTCAATCTCTGGCCCCTTGTGGCAAGCCGCACAATCGGCCAGGCTCTTGACGCGCCCTTTTTTCAATAGCCTCAGGCC
>CAIYZZ010000447.1 GCA_903930805.1 uncultured Rhodocyclaceae bacterium
ATCGAATCCGCTACAGTGACGGGCAAAGCCGCGCACGAAACTCAGTCTTCGCGCCCTTTGCGTCTCCTGCACCGACGTCGGCTGCCGAGCCCACGCGAGTGCAAGCTGTACCGTGATATGGTCGGCATCTGACTGTTCCATGAACGAGACGAACGTCTTCAGACCAGTCCCCTCAGTATGAAACTTGAAGCCCAGCGCTCGGCGCGTCGTAAGGTAGTCGTCGAGCAATTCGCGCAAGGTGATCATGCTGCACCTCTGGGCCAAGGCAAACAGAGTGGGCGCAACGCAGCGAAGTCTACCTTCGCGTAGAGGCTGGTTGTCTTGGCTCGGCGATGCCGCAACACGGTGCCAATTTCGGTCAGAGTTGCTCCCTGCCTCAACATCTCGCATGCAAGAGCGTGTCGGAATTGATGAGCCCCTCTATGGCGGGTCTTGATTCCGGCGCGCGTGACTGCCGCGTATACGATCGTGCCGATACTGGTTGATGATCCGAGGCCGCGGATTGGCGCGATCGCCCTCAGAAACAATGTTCGGCAACTGCTCCGTGGACGTCCGTTTTGCAGGTAGTCTGCGATCGCCTCGCCGACATCAGTCGGCAGCGGAAGTTGCGAGAGTTGCCCGCCTTTGCTGCCTTGAACCGTGATGCAACCGGACTGCCAATCGATACTGTCGAGGGTGAGTGACACGATCTCACCGGCACGCAAACCCAAGCGGGCGAGCAGCAAGAGGATCGCGTAATCGCGGCACCCAACTGGCTCGTCACGCCGGCAACTGGCAAGAACGGCTCGAACGTGTTCCCCTGAGATCGCTCTTGGAATTCCCGTCATCGACCAGTTCGGAACCGTTGGGACGGCGGCCGCCAGGTCGAGGGTGATCTCGCCGCGGTAGCGCAAGTACCTCAGAAACGAACGGAGAGCGATCGTGGCGCACTTTGCTCGTGCTTGGCCTAACCGAACAGCCTGCCGTCTGATAAAACCGATCACATCTACGGCGGACAACGCGGAAAGGTCAAGGCTGTCTGCCCCAAAACGCTCCCGCAAGAAGCGCTCGATGAATGGAAGATATTGGATACTCGTTGCGCGCGAGAGCGCACGATCCTGGCTTAGGTATCTTTCATAGGCGGCCAAGACGATTTGAACGGGTGTCGGCTCGGGGAGCGACGCTCGTTCACCGATCACGCCGAGTGTGCGCAGAAAGCCCACGAATCGTCGGATCGCGCCACAATAACCACGATTACTCCGATTCTTCTGCGCCAATCTTGCCAGAAATCGTGCTGCATGCTCGTCCACGAGGTCTGCAAGACTGATGTGATTTGCCTTCATCCATTTGCTGAACTTGGCGATCACCTGCGCATTCGAGCCGATTACGCGTGGCTTGTAGCCTTCACCGTGCAGCAACGCAAGATACGCCTCGATATGCGGAACCAATGGCCCGACGGGGTCGGGCCGGAGGATCCAGAGGTTACCAGCAACACAATTCTGTTTCATGTCGTCATCCCTCCAATAGTGAAAGTGGAGGGGAAATGCTATGCCGACTAAATCAGGCTAAATCCATTCCCAGCGCGGCCATAGATCAATTGCTCGGCATAGTCCGGGACTCGGCATTCTGGGGTGAGTATGGAAGCATTGCCGTGGGCTCCACGCACCGGCGCTTGAGCTTCTTTCTGATGGTGCTGTGCTATAGCCGGCGCATGTATCTGGAATTCACTGTCTCGCAGAAGATGGAGTTCTTTCTCGCCTGCCATGAGAATGCGTTTGCTGCGTTTGGCGGCGTCCCGAGTAGGATCATGGTCGACAACCTCAAGTCGGCGGTGTTGCGACGCCTGGTCGGTGCCGCCCCGGTGTTCAATCCGAAGTACCTGGACTTCTCCCGGCATTGGGGCTTCGAGATCACTCCATGCAACGTGCGCGCCGGCAACGAGAAGGGCCGGGTTGAGAATGGCGTCGGCTACGTTAAAAAGAATCTCCTCGCCGGCCTCGAGTTGGCTGACTTCGCTGCAATGCAGCCCGCGGCCACGCTGTGGGTGGACACGGTGGCCAACGTGCGCATCCACGGCGCGACTCACCAGCGCCCGATTGATCACTTTGAAGAGGAACGCGCTCATCTGAGGCCGCTCAATCCGGCTGGCTTCGATCTGGCACGTGTGTGCACGGTGCGCGCCACCAAGCAGTTTCGTGTACCGCTGGACACCAACCACTACTCGGTGCCTTCGCGCTACGCGGGACAGCGCTTGACGCTCAAGGCCTATGCCGATCGCGTATGCATCTATGACGCAGACCAACTCCTCTGGCGACATGCGCGCAGCATGGATCGGCACCAGGACATCGAAGAGCCCGAGCACGCCCGGCAGCTCCTGGTACAGCGCAAGAGCGCACGCGAGCAGCGCCTGCTGGTGCACTTCCTGGCGCTCTCGCCTTGTGCCCAGGCCTACCGCGAAGGACTCGAGGCAAAACGCGTGAACGCACGCGTGCACCTGCGCAAAATCCTCGCCCTGGCCGAGTTGCATGGCAAAGAGGCCGTTGCCCGCGCGCTCGAGGACGGGCTGGAGCTGCAGGCCTTCAGCGCCGAGTACATCGCCAATATCCTGGCCGCGCGCCGACGCATCGACCAAGAACCTGCCCCCTTGCAACTCACGCGGCGCGCCGATCTGCTCGAACTGGAAATACCCGAACCCGATCTATCCATCTATGACCGCGACGAAGGAGCCGACGATGAGAACACACCCTGACCAAGCACATACTGATGCCGACGCACTGCGCTCGCACCTTGGAAGATTGAAACTGCCGTTCATGCTCGAGAATCATCAGGCGCTGGCGAAGACCGCCGCCGACAAGCACTGGTCCCACCTGGACTATCTGACAGAATTGGTCAGCGGCGAAGTCGCTGGGCATGACGATCGCCGCGTGCAGCGGTGCATCGACCAGGCTCGCTTCCCCGTGATCAAGACGCTCGATCAGTTCGACTGGAATTGGCCTACCAAGATCAACCGCTTGCTCATCCAGAACCTGTTCCACCTGGACTTCGTCAACCAGCACGCCAACGTCGTGTTCATCTCAGGCACTGGCCTGGGCAAGAGCCATCTTATGACCGCCCTGGGCCATGCTGCGTGTCTTCGTGCTCACTCGGTACTGTTCACCGGGGCTATCGATATCATCAACACACTGGCTGCCGCACACGCCGCTGGCAGTATCAAACGTGCGCTGCATCGCTACATCAAACCTCGAGTCCTATGCATCGACGAACTTGGCTATCTCCCGATCGACAAATTCGGCGCCGACTGCTTGTTCCAGATCATCAGCCACCGCTATGAGCGTGGAGCCACTCTGATCACGACCAACCGCGTCTACAAGCAGTGGGCCAGCATCTTCAACAACGACGCCGTTCTCACCTCGGCTCTGCTCGACCGCGTGCTGCATCATGCCGAGACCGTACGCATCGAGGGCAAGAGCTATCGCTCCAAGGGGCAGATCGAGATCTGAGGCGCCCCTAAGGTCACGCTCAGAATGCCTGCGCTCACCACGCGCGTCACTCAAAAACCATCAGCAATTTCATCCCGGCTAAATTTAGACATGATGGCTCCGGCGGCCACACGATCAGCCGGAAGCTGGCCGAACTCATGAGAGGCGGCATTGCAGTCGAGAGCACCGAAGGGGTGGGGAGCACCTTCAGCGTGCTGCTGCCGTTTCCGGTGGCGCACCATGTGGTGCAGGAAATCAGCGTGCCCGCGGTCGATGCATCGACGGCCCTGTGGACTGGCGCACCTTTGAGAATCCTGCTGGCTGAGGACAACCAGATTAACTGGGAGCTAGGCAAAGCCCTGCTCAAGAAAATGGGCCACGCAGTCACGCTGGCCGAAAACGGCAGGGAGGCGCTGGTCGCGCTGGAGCGGAAGACATTCGACCTAGTGCTGATGGACATTCAGATGCCGGTGATGGATGGTGAGCAGGCGCTCGCCGTGATACGCGAGCGGGAGATGAGGACCGGCGCGCACCAGCAGGTGCTCGCACTCACCGCCTACGCCCTGAAGGGCGAGGAGGAGAAGTTCCTCGCCGCTGGCTTCGACGGCTATGTTTCCAAGCCGCTGGAAGTGAAGAATCTGGTGGCCGAGATGAAGCGTGTTCTGGATAAAAAGGGCGCCGACGAAAGCGTGAGTGCGTGAGCGTCCGTTACGGACGTAAGCAGCCACTAGCCGAATTTGGACGCGGGCGTCGCCTCCGGGTCTCCTTCCAGCCACGCGCCCGTAATTGAGCGACCATATTTCACGGTCATTTCACGCATGACTTTATGGTTGTCAACTTTATGGTTGTCACTTGA
>CAIYZZ010000448.1 GCA_903930805.1 uncultured Rhodocyclaceae bacterium
AAGTGCAGTTTCTGCGATGTCTCGCTCGATTACATTGCGCGATACGACGCAGTTGCCACCAGCACGCTGGCGGACCGCATCGAAGCCGTCATCGCCGAGACCGGACAGACGGGCTTCCATTTTGTCGACGAAGCTGCGCCCCCGAAAGCGCTGGCGGCGCTGGCCGAAGAACTCCACAAGCGCAATCGCGCCATCTCTTGGTGGGGCAACATCCGCTTCGAGAAATCCTTCACGCCCGACCTCTGCCGGCGGCTGGCTAACAGCGGCTGCATCGCCATTTCTGGCGGACTTGAAGTTGCTTCCGATCGTCTGCTCAAGCTCATGCAAAAAGGTGTATCGGTCGAGCAGGTGGCGCGGGTAACGCGTGCCTTCAGCGATGCCGGCATCCTCGTGCATGCCTACCTGATGTATGGCTTCCCGACGCAAACCGTGCAGGACACGGTGGACGCGCTCGAATACGTGCGCCAACTATTTGCTGCGGGCTGCATCCAGTCCGGTTTCTTCCACCGCTTTGCCTGCACCGTGCATTCGCCGGTCGGCTTGCACCCGGAGCAGTATGGCATTCAGCTCAAGCCACTGCCCGCAATTACCTTTGCGAAGAACGATGTGGAATTCATCGACCCGACCGGTGTCGATCATGCCGCTTTAGGCGTCGCACTCAACAAGGCGCTCTACAACTACATGCACGGCCTCGGCCTCGACGAAGATGTACGCAGCTGGTTTGCCGGACGTGTTCCCAAGAGCCGGGTGCCACGCCACTTCATCGAGCGCGCCCTCGAATCGGGCTGACGCGGTCTCGCGAGCGCCGCCATGCGCCCCGAGGCGTTGTAGCCTTACTTTACAACACTGATATCCGGGGGTTTCACTTCAAATTTCAGTCGCGCATTCATCGCCGCAGTGACGAAGATCTTTCCCGCCGCATCGACGCGCAGCACCTGGCGCACATCGAGCTTTTGCGCCAGTCGCTGCCAGTCCTCACCAGCAACGAACAAGGGTTTCGACAGCACATCGGAACGCATGCCAGCATCCGCAGCGGGCGGAATCAGCACGGTGAGCGCCTGCGTACCGACGGCCGGACCGCCCGTGCGCGGATCGATCAGGTGACTGTAGCGGCGGCCATCCAGCTCGAAGAAACGCTGGTAGTCACCCGAGGTGCCGATGGCCTCGCCGTCGCGCAACTCCAGCGTGGCCAGCGGGGCGCCGCCGGCCTGCTCGGGGCGCGGGTGACGAATGCCGACGCGCCAGGGTTGGTCGCCCTTCCTACCCAAAGCCAGCACGTTGCCGCCGATATTGATGAGCGCGTTACCGATACCCCGCGACTTGAAGATGGCGGCCGCACGGTCGAGTGCCACGCCTTTAAGATAGCCACCGAAATCAAGTGCCACCGAAAAGTCGGCGCTGGCGATACGGCGATCTTCCAGCTTTAATTTGGCGATCGAGGGTTTCGCCGCGACCAGCGTTTTCAACGCCGCAGCATCCGGCAGCGCCGGCTTGAATTCGTCGCCATGGAAACCCCAGAGGGCAACGAGTCGGCCGATGCCGGGGTCGAACAGATAGTCGCCCTGCACCGCCAGCGTCTGCGCGGTGCGAATCAACTCGGCCAGTTCGGCGGAAACCTCATGCGGCCGACCGGCGGCAATAGCGTCGTTCAGGGCAGTGAGTTCAGAAGGCTGCCAAGCGTGATAGCTGCGATGCAGGCGATCGAACTCGCGCAACACTTCGCCCATTGCAGCATGTGCCTCAGCCTCCGGCGCGCCCCAGACCAGCACTTCGACGCGCGTACCGAAGACGTAGGATTCCTGCACCACGGGTGCCGGCCGGCCGCACCCTGCCAGCAGCAGCGCGAGCAGAGTGGCTAGAAACAATCTCATGGGGTGACGCTTTGCTCCAGTTCCCGGGCGGCTGCCAACAGCGCCAGCCGCGCCACCACGCCGTAGGCGTAAAAGCGATTGGGGGGGGCGTCAGGCGCCTGGGCATTGTCAGGAAGCGTGCAGCCGGTTTCGAAGGCGAGCGGCTTGAACTGCATGCCCGGCGCGTTGAGATTTTCGTCGATGCCGCGCTGGGTATGGACGCGATAGAAACCGCCGACGACATGGCGGTCGATCATGTAAATCACCGGTTCGGCCACGCCATCGTCCACCCTCTCGCAGGTCGGCACGCCTTCCTGGATGATGACCTCGGTGACCTGCAGACCTTCCTTCACCACCGCCATCTTGTTGCGCTGACGACGGTTTAACTCTTTGACCTCGCTCGCGTCTTTCACCGTCATGATGCCCATGCCATAGGTACCTGCATCGGCCTTGACGATGACGAAGGGCTGGCTGTCGATGCCGTATTCCTTGTACTTGGCGCGGATACGATAAAGCAAGGTGTCGACGTTGGCGGCGAGACATTCCGTGCCCGTACGCTCCTGAAAGTTCACTTCGCCGCAGACCTCGAAATCCGGATTGAGCAACCACGGATCGAGCCCGAGCAAGGTGGCGAACTCATGCGCCACCTGCTGATAGACGGCAAAGTGGCGCGACTTGCGGCGCACATGCCAGCCGGCATGGAGCGGCGGGATGACGAATTGCTCGTGGAGGTTTTCCAGAATCGGCGGAATGCCAGCCGTCAGATCGTTGTTGAGCAGCACGGCGCAGGGGTCAAAATTTTCCAGCCCGAGCCGGCGTCCCTGACCATCCTTGCCGACAGAGCCGAAGCGCTTGAGTGGTTCCAGGGTGAGGGTCTGCCCGTCTGGAAGATCGAGTGTCGTCGGTGCTGTGAGTTCCGGCAGCAGCGAACCGATGCGCACATTGAGGCCGGTGTGCCGCAGGATGGCGGCCAGACGCACCACGTTGGTCAGGTAGAACTGGTTGCGCGTGTGGTTCTCCGGCACGATCAGGAGATTTTTCGCCTCGGGGCAGATCTTTTCCACCGCCACCATCGCCGCCTGCACACACAGGGGCAGGAAGGCCGGATTGAGATTGTTGAAGCCGCCGGGGAACAGATTGGTGTCGACCGGCGCCAGCTTGAAGCCGCTGTTGCGCAGATCGACCGAACAATAAAACGGCGGCGAATATTCCAGCCACTGGCCGCGCAGCCAGTGCTCGATGGCGGTTTCGGCGTCGAGGAAGCGTTTTTCCAGCGCCAGCAAAGGCCCAGTGAGCGCAGTAGTGAGATGAGGGACCATAATAAGCGGTGGTAGAGTTCAGTCAGGCCGGGTAGCGTATCATTTCGAGCATCCCACGACACAATGTTCAGCCATGGATCCGCGCACTTTCGAAATCGAAGTTCTTCCCGATGGTACGGCAAGGCCAGGCTACGGCGTATTGGCCGCCTTTGTTCCGGCGACCGAGAACCTGTCGCCAGTGATCACCATGGGCTGCGACCCACGCCACGATCCCGGCCGGACGATCAATGAACTTTCCCCCGCCGCCATCGGCTGGCTGGCCGCCCAACTGGGCGAGGCAGTAACGGGTGCCTGCTGGGTGGTGATCGACAACTACGGTCGGTTCAACGAGGCAGTGCCCGACTTTGGCGTGACGCCGCCAGCTGTTGAATTCCATCGGTTTGCCAGTGGCATCAGCATCGACGCCTTCTACAAGGATGTCGGCGCGGCGGGCGAAGCGGCCATTGAGCTCCTGTCGGCGGTGATCGAGGGTCCGAGTCAGGATGCCGCTACGCCGACCATGCACGAGTTTCTCGATGCCGTCGAGGCACACGGCAGCCTGCCCGCCCCCGGCGTGATCTTCCGGAAAGTCGCAGTGGCCGCCGAGGAGGGCGATGCGCGCGCGATCGCCACTGCCATCCAGCCCGACCCGGTGATTTCGGCCTCCCTCATCAACTCGGCCAATGCCGCACGCTTTGCCGGCGGTGGCAAGACCGCCTCGGTGCCGCAAGCGGTGACCCGACTCGGTAGTGGCTTCGTCAAGCGCGTGGTATTCGTCGCCGAGATGATGGCGCGCTATCAAAAAGGGAGTTGCCCCGGTTTCGACTATCGCAGCTTCTGGCTCAGCGCCATCGCCACGGGGGCGGCGATGCGCGCCCTGCTGCCAGAATACGATATACCCGAGCGGCGCGCCGACGAGGCTTTCACGACGGGACTGGTGTCCAGCATTGGCTGGCTGGCGGTGGCCGAAACCTACCCGGCCCTGATGCAGCGTTATCTGGAACGCTGCCGGGATGCCGACCCGATTACCAAAGCGCGCGCGCAGCGCGAGATATTCCCCTGTGAAATCTCCAAGGTATCGGAACGCTACCTGCAACGCTTCGACTTTCCCGAAGTGGTATTTGCCGCTGTTGCTGGCCGTACCGATGTCGATCGCCAGTGGTATGACGTCTTGGCGCGAGCCATCCGCGTTGCCCAGGGCCTGTCACCTTTCGTCTGCCTGGCAATCCCGACGACCATCACGGTGCCCGAACCCTGTCGCGAAGAATGGCAGCGCTGGCAGGGTTTCCTCGCGACTGCGCACTGAAGTCAAACAAGCCTAATTCAGGCGGTTTTTTGTCTGCTTCTTTTCCATCCGTTCACGCGCCGACTCTTCCTTGAGTCGGACCTCTTCGGTGCGTCTGGCCATATCTGCCTCACGTTGCGGAGCTTCGTCGATGCGGCGCTGCAGCTTGAGTTCCCGTTCGTGCGTCTTGATGCTGCGCTCAATGCGTCCGGCTTCCACATCGATGCGCTTGGCCTCACGGTCGATTTCGCGCCGTGTTTTTTTCGATTCAGCCTGGCAACTCGAAACAAGAAACTTCTGCCAGCAGGCCCTTTGGGCCTCGGCATCAGCTTTTTCGGCATCACTGCGCATCTGCTTTGCCTGCGTACGCATCGCCTCGGCTTGCGCACGTGCGCGCTCCCAGTCCTCCTCGGATTGCGGCGCGGCGGTCTGCGCCAGCACAGGCAATGCTATGGCCCACAACAACGCGATCAGGTATTTCATGTCTGCCTCTAGAATGGAACGCTGAACCCCGCCTATCTTACGCACTCATGATCCTCCTGAGAAAAATCGCCTTCGCCCGCGCCGGCAAACCGCTGGTGACGGATGCCAGCCTGCAACTGCACCCCGGCTGGAAGATCGGCCTGACGGGCGCCAACGGTTGCGGCAAGTCTTCCTTCTTCGCCCTGCTGCGCGGGGAGTTGAATGCGGAAGGCGGCGACCTTGAAATGCCCGCCGTCTGGCGCATCGGCCATGTCGCGCAAGATACACCGGCCCTGCCGGCCCCGGCGCTCGAATTCGTGCTCGATGGTGATAGCGAACTACGTGAGGTGGAGTCAGCGTTGCTGGACGCTGAAGACGCGCACGATGGCCACCTGATCGCCGAACTGCACACGCGACTACAGGACATCGACGGTTACGCAGCGAAAGCCCGCGCTGCCGAAATTCTTGCCGGGCTGGGTTTTACCGAGGCCGATCACCGGCGCGCCGTCGCCGACTTTTCCGGCGGCTGGCGTGTGCGGCTCAACCTGGCGCGTGCGCTGGTTGCCCGTGCCGATCTGCTACTGCTCGACGAGCCGACCAACCACCTCGATTTGGACGCCGTGCTCTGGCTCGAAAGCTGGCTCAAGAGCTTTCCCGGTACGCTGGTGATGATCTCGCACGACCGCGACTTTCTCGATGCCGTGGTGAACCAGATCCTCCACATCGATGCTGGCCAGATGAAGCTTTATGGCGGCAACTACTCCACCTTCGAACGTACCCGTGCCGAGCGCCTCGCCCTGCAGCAGGCCATGTACGTCAAGCAGCAGCGCGAAGTCGCTCACCTGCACACCTACATCGAGCGCTTTCGCGCCAAGGCCAGCAAGGCGCGGCAGGCGCAAAGTCGACTAAAAGCATTGGCGCGCATGGAGCTGATCAGCGCGGCGCACGTCGATACCCCCTTCGAGTTCCGCTTTCGCGAGCCCGAGGGCGTATCCGATCCGCTGTTGTCCCTTGAAGACGTTGCCATCGGCTACGGTGAAATCGCCTTGCTCGAGAAGATTCGACTCACGCTGCGCCCGGGCAATCGTATCGGTCTGCTCGGCCGCAATGGCGCCGGCAAATCGACATTGGTGAAACTTCTGGCTGGTGAAAAGTCGGCGCTGGCGGGACGGCGCCTGGAAGGCCGTCATCTGAAAATCGGTTATTTCGCCCAGCACCAGATGGAATTGCTGCGCCCGGATGAGTCGCCGCTCAAGCATCTGGTGCGGCAAGAACCGCTGACGCGCGAACAAGAACTGCGCGACTATCTCGGCGGCTTCGATTTTCGCGGCCAGATGGTCGATGCGCCCTGTCGCCACTTTTCCGGCGGCGAAAAGGCGCGCCTTGCGCTGGCGTTGATGATTCGCACGCGCCCCAATCTCCTGCTGCTCGATGAGCCGACCAACCACCTCGACCTCGAAATGCGCGAGGCGCTCACACTGGCCTTGCAGGAAACCGAAGCGGCAATGGTGCTGGTCTCGCACGACCGCCACCTCTTGCGCACCACCGTCGACGAACTCTGGTTGGTGGCGGATGGTCGTGCGCAGCCCTTCGACGGCGACCTTGATGATTTCGCGGCGTGGCTGGCGTCGCGCCGCAATCAGGCACGTACGAATACCCCTGATGATCCCGGCAAGACGCTGCGCATTGAATCACGCGTGGCCGATGCTGCCAGCAAAAAGTCGACGCTGGCGGGACGGCGTAATTTGCAAAAAGAAGCCGAAAAGATCGAAAAGCAACTCGCCGGCTGGCAGGCCGAGAAGACAGAACTGGACGGGAAACTTGCCGACCCGACGCTCTACGCCACCCCCGACCGCGCACTGATCGAGAACCTCAACAAACGTCAGGTCGAACTGACGACTGACATCGAGGCGGCCGAAATGCGCTGGCTGGAGATTCACGAGGCGCTTGAAGTCGCTTGCAGCTAAAATCCGCTCTTTTGTCAGTGGAGCCCGCCGTGCAACTGGTTTGTCTCGACCTCGAAGGGGTACTCGTCCCCGAAATCTGGATCGAATTCGCCGAGCGTACCGGTATTCCAGAACTACGCCGTACCACTCGCGACGAGCCAAACTACGATACGCTGATGAAGTATCGGCTGGCGCTGTTGAAGCAGCACAATCTCGGCCTGCCCGACATCCAGAAGGTCATATCCGATATGGGCCCGATGGCCGGGGCGAAAGATTTTCTTGACGCCTTGCGCCGCGACTTCCAGGTGATGATTCTTTCCGACACTTTCTACGAATTCGCCATGCCGCTGATGGCGCAACTGGGCATGCCGACGCTGTTCTGTCACAAGCTAGAAGCCGACGCCGCCGGCTTCGTGGTCAATTACCACCTGCGCATGCCGAACCAGAAAATGGAATCGGTGAAGCGTTTCAAGGAACTCAATTTCAAGGTCATCGCCGCCGGCGACTCCTATAACGATACCTCCATGCTGTCCGAAGCCCACGCCGGCATCCTGTTCCATCCGCCGCAAAATGTCATCGACGAGTTCCCGCAGTTTCCGGTGACCATGAACTACGCGGAACTGCGCACCGAGATCGACAAGGCCAGTCGGCGTATTTGAACATCCCTGACATGCACCGCGACCGCTTCTTCACTCTCGCCGCCTCCTGCCCTGACCGCACCGGTATCATCGCGCGCGTTACCGGCTTCATCGCTGAGCACCAAGGTTGGATTCTCGAATCGAGTTTCCACGCCGACGATGCGGATGAAATGAGGGCTGCCCGCTACTTCATGCGCATCGAGGTCAAGGCGGCTTCACTGCCCTTCATGCTCACCGAGTTCCGTGAGCGCTTTGCACCGATCGCGCACGAACTTGAAATGGACTGGAAGATCAGTGACAGCGCGGTGAAGAAGCGCGTCGTCGTGCTCGTCAGCAAGCAGGAGCACTGCCTCTACGACCTGCTGGCGCGCTGGCAAGCGAAGGAACTCGACATCGAGATTCCCTGCGTGATCTCGAACCATGACACCTTCAAGGGCTTTGTCGAGTGGCACGGTATTCCCTTTCATCACGTGCCCGTCACCCCCGACAACAAACCGCAAGCCTATGCCGAGGTGCAACGCCTGTTCGAGGAATCGCATGGCGACACGATGGTGCTGGCGCGCTACATGCAGATCCTTTCACCCGAACTGTGCGCCGCACATCCGGGCAAGATCCTCAACATCCACCACAGCTTCCTGCCCAGCTTCGTCGGCGCCAAGCCCTACCACCAGGCTTACACGCGCGGCGTGAAACTGATCGGCGCCACCTGCCATTACGTCACGAGTGAACTGGACCAGGGACCAATCATCGAGCAGGACGTGATCCGCATCGACCACTCCGATTCGCCCGAAGACATGGTGCGCTACGGCAAGGACATCGAAAAAACCGTGTTGGCGCGCGGCCTGCGCTACCACCTTGAAGACCGTGTGCTGGTGCACGGCAACAAGACCGTGGTGTTCCGCTAATGGATTGGGTAAATTTCAAAAGACAACTCGCGCGTGAAGCGAGTGAATACCTTGCCGACCTGCGCGAGATCCGCGACGATCTAAAAAGCGCCGAAGGCTGGATCGCGTTCGGGCTGATCGTGATGGCTGCCCTGATGACCATCGCCTGGCTCATCGTCAGCCTGGGTTTCAACCCGGAGAACGAACATATCAGCGCCCTCCTGTACAAACTGCGCCTGCGCTCCTGCCGGCCGATTGATAATTTCAGCGGCGTGATTGTCTTCGTTGATTTTTTCCTGCTGCTGTTTCTCACCGTCATCACGCTGGGCAACTCTGTCCGCATGGCCGCCCGCGTCAAGCGCGGCTGGGCGCGCGAGCCGCGCGATCTGATCATTTCGGCGCTACTGATGCTGGTTGTCGGCATCGGCGGCATCATCTACATGCGCTGGATCTGCTGAAGTTAGCGGTTAGCGGAAATTAATTGCGGAGTTTCAGATGGTTAATTACGCAGGTCAATAACCCTTCAGGGTCGATTGGTTTGGTAATGTAATCGACAGCCCCAAGAGTACGCCAATCTGTCTTGCCTTCCGTTTCACTGATCGACGTTACGAATATAACGGGGATGTCCTTGGAGAGTGGGTCTTCCTTGAGGCGGCGACAAACTTCATAGCCATCCATTTCAGGCATCATTATGTCGAGCAGAACCAAATCAATAGGTTGGCTTGAAACAATCGACAGCGCTCGCTCACCGTTAGTAACCAACTTCACTGTGTAATGAGGCTCCAGAATTTCGCTGATTAGCGAGAGATTATTCGGTATGTCGTCGACTACAAGGATCGTAGGTCGAGACACTGATTGTTCAGTAAGTCCCATGAATCGTCCCCCTCATTCGATGACGTATTGTAGCCCCCACTCCTCATGTAACACAGGGGGCGGATGCAAATCTGTAGAAATCCTACACCAGAAAATGCCAACGGTAATCGATAGGAAGAGCCGAATGGCTGCAACCAGTTGCCAACCTACGTCGCAGCGTCAAGGTAATTTCGCCTTGAGCTTCGGCCTCGCATCTGTTTTCCTCAGCCACACCTTCCAGTTCGGCCAACCATCTGCCGTCGCAACTCATCCGGAAGTTGAAGGCCGCCTGTCTCTTGATGGCCGAATCGAGACGACCGGCTTCGCCGCAAATTCCAAGCCCATGGTATTGGGCGCTGAGCAGTTGATATCAGTCTCGAAATCCGGATAGCCCAAAAAAACGGGCACCGCCTTGTGGGGGGGTGCCCGAATCCACTTTGGAAGCGGAGGGAGGGTAAAGGATCAGCTCATTTTCAGTAGTGGTAAGCCGATTCGCCGTGGGCGGTGATGTCAAGGCCTTCGCGCTCTTCATCTTCCGGTACCCGCAAGCCGACCAGAATATCGACGATCTTATAGCAGATGAAGGCGACGACGCCGGACCAGACGATGACCGTGCCGACACCCCAGAGCTGGCTGATGACCTGCGCCGTCATGTCGTAGTCGCCAACCTTGTTGGCCACGTAGTCATACACTCCTGTGCCGCCGAGGCTGGGTGCGGCAAACACGCCGGTCAGCACGGAGCCGAGGATGCCGCCGACGCCATGCACGCCGAAGACGTCGAGCGCATCGTCCGCGCCGAGTATCTTCTTGAGGCCATTCACACCCCAAAGGCAGACCACACCGGCCAGCAGTCCGAGGACGATCGCGCCCATCGGGCCGACGAAGCCGCAGGCCGGGGTGATTGCGACGAGGCCGGCGACGGCACCCGAAGCAGCACCCAGCATCGAAGGTTTGCCCTTGAACATCCATTCGGCGAGCATCCAGGAGAGTGTTGCG
Organism: uncultured Rhodocyclaceae bacterium; assembly: GCA_903930805.1. GTDB lineage: Bacteria > Pseudomonadota > Gammaproteobacteria > Burkholderiales > Rhodocyclaceae > Sulfuricystis. The sequence continues at coordinate 10,212 of CAIYZZ010000448.1, forward strand.
GCGGCCGTGGCGACCAGAGTGTTGACCATCGCGAGAGCAGCGAGACCGGTGGCTTCGAGATTGGAACCGGCGTTGAAACCGAACCAGCCCACCCACAGCATCGCGGCACCCACCATGGTCAGCGTCAGGCTGTGCGGCGTCATCGATTCCTTGCCGTAGCCAACGCGCTTGCCGATCATGAAGGCGCCGACGATACCGGCCATGGCGGCGTTGATGTGCACCACCGTGCCACCGGCGAAGTCGAGCGCACCCTTGGCGTAGAGGAAGCCGGCAGCTGCAAGCATCTTGTCAAGCGAAGCCGCGTCAGTCACCGCATCCGGGCCGTCCCAGTACCAAACCATGTGTGCCATCGGCAGGTAAGAGAAGCTGAACCAGAGCACCGAGAACAGCAGCACCGCCGAGAACTTGATGCGTTCGGCGAAGGCACCG
>CAIYZZ010000449.1 GCA_903930805.1 uncultured Rhodocyclaceae bacterium
CCGATGCTGTCCAGCAGGTTCTTCATGTCGTTCTGGATGCTGGTCAGCTGGTCGATCTTGGCATTCAGTTCGGAATTGACCGTGATGGTTTCTTCATTCAGCGATTGCAGTTCTTCCTTGGAGGTTTCCAGTTCTTCGTTGGCCGACTGGAGTTCTTCATTGGTGGATTGCAACTCCTCGTTGGTGGATTTGAGTTCCTCGTTGGAGGCCTGCTGTTCTTCGCTGGTGGCTTGCAGGTTCTCCTTCGCATAGGCCAGTTCGCGCTCCAGCTCTTCGATGCGCGCGGCTTCGGCTGATGTGGCTGCGCGTTTGCCGCGGCCAGCGGGTTGGTGACCGGCGGTGGGTTTATCCGTAGTTTTTCCAGAGCCGGCGACGTCCTCGAAGCTGACCAGCAGCAGCGGCTCGCCGCTTTTGTCCTGCGGCAAGGCGCGCACGCTGAAGCGCACCGTCGAGAAGCCGCCGTTGGTCTTCACCGAAACTTCTTTGTTCAGCGTCGGCTCCGCTGCCGCTGCGGCATGGTTGATGGCGAGGCGCAGATCAAGTTGCAGGCCTTCGCGCGCCATCTCGATCACGTTGTTACTCACCGGGCCGGGGGCCGGGCGCAGGTAGCGCCCGGTCTCGCCGTGCACGTAGAGGATGTTGCCACGACTGTCGGTGGTAACCGAGGCTGGCGCGTAGTTTTGCAGCAGGGCGTGGGTGCTCAGCGCGGCAATATTGCCGGCGTGGCTGGTGTGGGCTTTGCTGGTGGCTACCTTGGCGGATATTCCAGCCGTGGCGCTGGCGGTGTCTTCGGTACGCGTGATTTGAGCCCAGCTCATGTCGACATTGGACTTGAAGTAGGGCGCGGCGAGAGCGTGGTTGGCGCGGTAGAACTTCCACTTGCGGTCGATGGCCGAAAACAGATCTGGGCGGCTGGTGATGCTCTCCGAGGCGGACAGGAATAGCACGCCATCGGGCCGCAAGGCATAGTGGAAATTGGGGATCAGGCGGTTTTGCAGTTCCGTCTCCAGGTAGATCATCAGGTTGCGGCAACTGAGCAGGTCGAGCTTGGTGAACGGCGGGTCTTTGATCACGTTCTGCACGGCGAACACCACCCTGTCGCGGATGTCTTTCTTTACCTTGTAGCCGGCGTCATCTTTGGTAAAGAAGCGGTGCAGGCGTTCGGGGGTCACGTCCTGGGCGATGTTGGGCGGATAGCGTCCGGCCCGCGCCGTGGCAATGGCGTCGTCGTCGAGGTCAGTGGCGTAGATCTGGATGTTCAGTTCCTGATCGTGGCGGGCATGGATCTCGTCTTGCAACTCCTGCAGCACGATGGCGATCGAATAGGCCTCCTCGCCGGTAGCGCAGCCGGCCACCCAGACGCGGAAATCGTAGCCCGCCGGCTTGCCCTTGAGGAGCGCCGGCAGGATGGTTTCCTTCAGGGCGACAAAGGCTTCGGGGTCGCGGAAGAAGCTGGTGACGTTGATCAGCAGTTCCCTGAACAGCAGTTGTATTTCGGCCGGGTTGCCCTTGAGGAAGCGCGCATACACCGCCTCGTCCTCGATGGCGTGTCGTGCCATGCGGCGCTGGATGCGACGGCCGATGGTGCTTTTCTTGTAGAGCGAGAA
>CAIYZZ010000450.1 GCA_903930805.1 uncultured Rhodocyclaceae bacterium
CAGGCCGGTGCCGCCGTATTCGCGGCTGGTTGAGCCGTCGGCCTGCTGGAAGGCTTCGAATATCAGCGACTGCTTGTCCGCCGCCACGCCGATGCCGCTGTCGCGCACGCTGATGGCGAGCGGCAGGGTTTCACCGGAGCGATGTTCGAAGCGCACCACGACGCTGCCCTTGCGGGTGAATTTGAGAGCATTGGAGAGAAGATTGCGCACGACCTGCGACAGCTTGTCCCGATCCACTTCGATCGTGGCATTGATCGAGTCCTCGACCACCAGTTCCAGCCCCTTGTCCTTGGCCGGCAGGGTGAACAAATCACGGAATTCCTCGGCCAGCGTACTGCTGGCAATCGATGTCGGGTGCAGTTCCATGCGGCCGGCCTCGACCTTGGAGAGGTCGAGTACGTCGTTGATCAGGCGCAGCAGATCTTTGCCGGCGCTATGAATGACCTCGGCGCGTTTCACCTCCTCCGCGTCGAGCTTGCTGTCCTCGTTGCTGGCCATCAGCTTGGCCAGCAGGATGATGGAGTTCAGCGGGGTGCGCAGCTCGTGGCTCATGTTGGCGAGGAATTCGGACTTGTATTTGCTCGACAGTTCCAGTTGCTGGGCGCGTGCATCGAGTTCCTCCTGCGAACGCACCAGGTCGCGGTTGCGCAGTTCCAGGGTTTGTTGCGCTTCTTCCATCTGGGCATTGGCCGCCTGCAGTTCTGCGGTTTGCTGTTGCAATTGCTGTTGCTGTTCCTCCATCTGCGCATTGGTGGCCTGCAGTTCGGCAGTCTGCTGCTGAAGCTGTTGCTGTTGCTCCTCCATCTGGCTGTTGGTGGCCTGCAGTTCGGCGGCTTGTTGTTGCAACTGCTGCTGCTGCTCTTCCATCTGCGTGTTGGTGAGCTGCAACTGGCGGCTCTGCTCCAGCGCCTGGCGCGTGGCTTCTTCCGAAATAACCAGTAGTTCCTTGATGCGGCTTTTTTGCAGCACGGCATAGAGGAAAGAGGCAATGTTCTCGGCGGCAGCGTTGAGGTAGTCGAGCTGGGTTTGATCCAGCATCGCGCTGCGGGCGATCTCCAGCACGCCGTGCAACACTCCCTCGCGCTGCAGCGGCCAAGTGTAGGTGTAGTTCGGCGCCACGCTGGTGGTGCCGGTGGTGATGGGCGGCAGATCGGCCTGGGCACCGGACTCGGCATGCAGGACAATAGGCTTCAACTCCCGAGCCACCTGCCCGATGGCACCTTCGCCCGGTTTGATGCGGGCGCCGAGGGCGTTGCGTTCGGTGTACATGTAGCTGCCCAGCAGATCGAGGGCATTGTCGTCGTCGTTCCAGACGTACAAGACGCCGCGTCCGGCCTCCAGGTAGCGGCCGACCTGGCTGATGGCCAGCTCAGCCAGGTGCTGCGGCGTGAGATCGCCGGTGAGTCGATGGGCCAGTTCGGCGAGGCCATCCTTGAGCCAGTTGCGCCGGGTGTTGTCGCGCTGGTTGTCGGCCAGTTGCCGCGTCATGTTGTTGAGGGCGTTGCCGAGCCGGTCGTTCTCCGACAAGGGCACGACCTGGCCGGAGAGATCGCCATTGGCGATAGCATCAGCCTGGCGCGCCAGTGCATCCATGTTCGTAACTACCTGCCCGGTGGCATCGAGCATCTCGCGGACCTCATCCTGAGGCAGGTATTCGAGGGTTTCCAGTCGGGTCTCACCGCGCGACAGCGCGCTGAGCTGACGATTGACGAACTGCAGCGGCGTCATCAACTGGCTGCTCATGTAGCGGGTCGCCGCAACCACGATGAGGATCAGCGCGACCAGCAAACCGAAGAACACGGCGATGAAGTTATTCAGTTCGGCCAGGGCGACGTTCTCGTCCACCACGCCGACGAGGAACCATTGCAAGTCGGGCTGCTGCGGATTGGGCGTGATGGCCTGAAAGACATGAATATGGCCGCCGCGCGTGATGACGCCTTCGGTCTTGCCGCGCATGTCGGCGAGCAGCTGGTGGTGATCCTTGTCGAAGTTGTAGCTGTGGCCGAGCAGGTGGCCGAACTGCTTGTCAGTATCGGGATGGAACAGGTAATTGCCGGCGCCGTCGATCAGGGTGAATTGGCGGCCCTGCTCGTTCTTGTTGGCGGCGCGGATGTAATCGTAGATCGCGCTGGCCCGGATGTTGGAAATCGTCAGGCCATAAGTCACATTGTTGTCGCCGACCAGCGGCTGGATAAAGCGCACCGTCGGTACGTGGGGCCTTTCGATCTGGCCATCCTTTCGGCCGAAGTCGAGTGCGCTGACAGAGACTTCGCCGCGCTTGAGTTTGCGTGCGGCCAGGAAGTAATCAAGGTCGGCCACATTAAGCAGCTGGTTGTTGTCCAGCACGCGCGCTTTTCCGCTGGCGTGATCGGTCACGACATGAAGCAACTCCTGCCCATCAAGGGCAACGAAGCGGATCTTGGCGTAGTAGTGGTAACTCTCGGCAAAATTGCGCAGCGTATCGCCGGTCACACTGCGCCATTCATCCATCTTGTTGCGGTCGCCCAGATCCTTCCAGTAGGCGTAACGCTGGATGGCGTAGTAATTGTTGATGAAACCGAGATCCTTGTGCTGCAGGGCGATGAACTCGTTGATATTGGCAACGACCTCGTTGCGGTTGCTTTCCAGCAACTGCACGGCGCGCTCGCGGTAGGCGGTGCTGGCATTGAAATAGCCGAGGGCGCCGAGGGCGGCGATGGCGAAAAAGGCGGTGGTGTAGAACAGGGTCTTGAGCTTGGTGCGGATCCCGGCGACGCGGAAGGCGGCGCTACCAGGCAACAGGGTGACGAACCTGCGGGTGATGGTGGCGAAGGTGGCAAGGCGGTCGGCGAGTGGTTTGCTTGGCATGGCGGCTTTTACTTCGACTGGACTTCGCGCAGCTTGGCGGTGACGTAACCGAGCAGTTGCACCACATCGGCCGCCGTCTTGTTTTCTTCGTAAGACCCTGACGCTGTGACGGCATGGGTCATGCCGAGCCGGGCCTTGAGGCTCTGCAATTCGGCCAGCGCCAGTTCGATCATCACGAGCACATCGTCGGGCGTGGCCTTGTCGCCCATCTCGAAGTCCTTGAAATCGGTGGTCGTCAAGCCATGGGCGCGCTGCAGGTGCTGAACTTCAGCCAGTAGCATGAAGACAGCCTGTAGCGAGTCTTTGGGCAACAGGTTGTCGCGCCGCGGTGGCGGCACCGCTTCGTCGAAGATGCGCTGGTGGCGCAGCAGGGCGGTGACATCTTCGTGCAGGCGCTTGGCCTCGCTGTAGACATCGTTGGGGGTGCTGGCGCCGACCAACAGATCGAGGTCGCCGGAAATCTGGTGCAACTTGTTGTAGGTATCGATCGGACGTTTGCCGCTTAACGGCACGGCGGCGGGCGGCTGGCCGGGGATGTCGAGGCGGTGCTTGAGAATGGCGATCTCGGTGAGGATGCGCTGGGTCATGCCCCAAGACTGGCTCGGCGTTATGTCGAGCAGGGGTTCGACATTGACTGGCTCGATAAAGGTCAGCCCCTGCTTGCGCCGCAGCTTGCCGAGCTTGAGCAGGATGACGTAGGTACCGGCCCAGACATGGCGCGGTTTCAGGTCGCCGCTCTTGGCCTCAACCCGGGCCTTGCCGGTGATCTTGAAGTGACGCTTGAGCGAATCGACTTCCGCCTCGATGCGCACCGCCTGTGTATAGACATCATTCGGCGTGGCCTCGGCGGCACGAGCAGTGGCGGCGCAGAGGATCATGGGCAGCAGCAGGGCAAGGAATACTTTCATCATGCGGAACTCCGTCGATAGATGCCTCATTGTGCTACCTCCAGCCATTTCAGCAAAGTCTCGAACAGCACATCGGGGTCGACCGGTTTGCCGAGGTGGTCGTTCATGCCGGCTTCAAGGCAGACCATGCGGTCTTCGTCAAAGGCATTGGCGGTCATTGCCAGAATCGGGGTTGCCGCGTAGCCCGGTAGCGCGCGAATGATCCGCGTCGCCTCGACGCCGTTCAGGTTCGGCATCTGCATGTCCATCAGGATCAAGGCGTAGCGGTTGTGTTTGGCCAGTTCTACCGCCTCTGCTCCA
>CAIYZZ010000451.1 GCA_903930805.1 uncultured Rhodocyclaceae bacterium
CCGACAATTCCGGCGACGCGCACAACAATGCCGTCGAAGCGGGGCGTTTGTCGGTTGATGGCTCGAATGTGATTCACGCGGCTACTGAGGAAATGCGTGGCATTGCGGGTGCCATGCAGCAGGCAACGGAAAAGATTCAGGCGCTGGAAGCGCAGTCGGGGAAGATCTCGGCGATCGTGTCGGTGATCAACGAGATCGCCAACCAGACCAATCTACTGGCACTGAATGCCGCCATCGAGGCGGCGCGCGCCGGCGAACAAGGCCGTGGGTTTGCCGTCGTGGCCGACGAGGTACGCAAGCTCGCCGAGCGTACCGCCCAGTCGACCCAGGAGATCGGTGGCATGATCCAGGAAATGCGCGAGGTGACGGAAAGCGCGGTGCAGGCGATGGATGTTGGCAATGCGCGCGTGAACTCCGGGGTGGAAAAGGCCAACAAGGCGGCGGATTCGATCGGCCTGATCAAGAACGGCAGCGATGTGGTGCTGCGGGCGGTGGACGATATTTCTTCGGCACTGTCAGAGCAGCGCATCACCACGCAGGATGTGGCACGCAGTGTCGAGGATGTAGCGCGCATGAACGAAGAAAACATCAGCGCCGTGAATTCGGTGGCTGCGGCTGCGAACCAGGTCGAGGCCATTGCGCAGCGCTTGAAGAGCGATGCCCACCGCTTCCGTGTGGGCTGACGGCTAGCTGAAATGTTTAGTGCCGGACGCTTACCAGTTCGGTATCCGCTTCCGCCAGACGATCGACCAGAATGCTCAGGAAGGCGCGGTTGAAACTTAGCTGGCAGCCATCCGAAGCGCTGCCGAGCGCGTTGGCCTTGATCTTGAGCAACGTTACCGGCGTGTTGGCCATGACAGTTGCCGTGCGCGCGATGGCGCCCTGGCGGATGTAGCACATCTCGCCGAAACAGTGCCCGGCCTGCTTGACGCCGAGGTCGCGGCCCGCCTTGGTGACGCGTACTTCACCAGCGGCGATGATGAAAAAGAAATTGCCCTCATCGCCCTCATGCACGAGGTAAGTGCCGGCAGGGACGCGCCCCCAGACGCTGATGCGCAAGACCTCCCACAACTCGATTTCACCGAAATCCTTGAAGAAAGTCAGGTCGCGCAGGGCGTTGAACTTCTCGGTGTCGGAAATCGACTCCTGTGGCAGATCGAGCGAGGCCAGCCGTGCAAGATCGCGTGCGAACTCGCGCCAGTTCTGGTAGCGGGCAGCGAGATCCTTGTGCATGGCCCTGGCCACGATCTGGGTCAGGCGTTGCGGCAACAGGGGTCGCAGGCTGCGAATGTCGGGTGCTTCCTCGTTGAGGATTTTGTGGGTGAGTGCGTAATTGCTTTCCGCCTCGAAAGGCAGGCGGCCGGTCAGTAGCTTGAACATCACCACGCCGAGCGAATAGATGTCGGTCTGGTGATTCAGCGCATCCATGCGCACCTGCTCCGGCGACATGTAGGATGGCGAACCGACCCCGACCACTTGTGTCTGGTCGCTCTTCGATAATACTGCCGCGCCAAAATCGGCAATCTTCACATCGCCGTTCTGGCAGAGCATGATGTTGGCCGGCTTGATGTCACGGTGGATGACCCCGTTGCGGCTGGCGAAATCAAGTGCGAGGGCGCATTTGAAAATGATCTCGATCACCTTCTCCACCGGCAGCAACTGGTCGGGCTGGCCGTAGTTTTCCAGCGTCTCGCCCTCCACGTACTCCATGACGATGTAGCAGTTGTCCTCACCGCGTGCCGCGTCATAGATGCCGACAATGTGCGGATGGTTGAGGCGGCCGGCAAGCGATGCCTCGGTGGCGATCATCTTGCGAAAGGTCTGGCCGTGTTCGGGGTCGGCGATGAAGTCGGCACTGAAGTGCTTGATGGCCACCTGGCGCTCGGTGAAGGCATCGTAGGCGAGATAGACGCTGCTCGTCGCCCCGCGACCAAGCAGGCGCACGATCTCGTACTTGTCGATGTGAGCGGGTAACGCGTTGTCCATGGTGTCCTGTCAGTCCTGGATCATTTTATACATGCAATGCATGGCCGAGTGCGCGCAGCGCTACCTCCTGCACCGCTTCGCCAAGTGTCGGATGGGCGTGGATGGTGCCGGCGATGTCTTCAAGGCAGGCGCCCATTTCGACGGATTGTGAAAATGCCGTAGCGAGTTCGGCGACACCGCGCCCAACCGCCTGCCAGCCGATGATCAGGTGGTTGTCGCGCCTCGCCACGACGCGCACGAAGCCGCTGGAAGATTCAAGTGTCAGCGCGCGGCCGTTGGCAGCAAAAGGGAACAGCGCATGAATGCAATCGAGGCCAGCCTGCTCCGCTTCCTGCGGCGCCAGGCCGACGACCACGACTTCCGGGTCGGTATAACAAACTGCAGGAATCGCCGCCGGGACGAACTGCCGTTTTTTGCCGGCGATGATCTCGGCGACCATCTCGCCCTGCGCCATGGCACGGTGCGCGAGCATGGGTTCCCCGGTCAGGTCGCCGATCGCCCAGACATTGCGCATCGAGGTCCGGCACTCCGCATCGACGCGGACGGCACGGCCTTCCATCGCCAGCCCCAACGCTTCCAGCCCCCAGCCGGTGGTGCGCGGCTGGCGCCCGATAGCCACGAGTACGCGGTCGGCTGGCAGTTCGCGTTCTTCGCCGGCTAGATTGCGGATGCGCACAGCATTGCCGGCGGCGTTGAGTCCGCGTACCGTGCAACCCAGATGCACTTCGATACCGAGCTGGCGCAGCGAGGCGGCGACCGGCCGGGTGAGTTCCTCGTCGTAGGCCGGTAGCACGCGCGATTGCATTTCGACCACCACCACCTCGACGCCCAGCTTGCAATAGACGATGCCCAGCTCGAGGCCGATGTAGCCGGCACCGACGACGACCAGTCGTTGCGGCAGCTTCGCGGGCGAGAGCGCTTCAGTCGAGGAGATGACGTTGCCCCCGAAAGGCAAGTTAGGTAGCGGGGTGCTTACCGAACCGGCCGCCAGCAGCAGGTGATCGCAACTGATGCGCCAGGGATCACCGCCGTCGGCGGGCTGTACCTCGACCGTCTTGCCATCGACGATGCGTGCCCAACCCTTGACGACGCGCGCACCGTTCTTCTTCAGCAGCGCGGCGACACCACCGGTCAGTTTGGTAACGACGCCATCCTTCCAATCCACGGCTTTGGCGATATCAAGCGACGGTGATTGGACCTTGATACCCAATACTGAGTCGCCGGCGAAATGACGGGCCTTCTCGAACTCGTCGGCAACATGGATCAGTGCCTTCGAGGGAATGCAGCCGACATTGAGGCAGGTGCCACCGAGGAACTCGCCTTCGACCAGCACGGTGGGAATGCCCAGTTGCGCGGCGCGGATCGCGGCGATGTAGCCGCCGGGACCGCCACCGACGACCAGCAGGGTTGTGGATTCAGTCAACATGATGGATGCCTTACTCGACGAAAAGCGTCGCGGGAAATTCGAGATAGCCGCGCACGCACTGGATGAATTTCGCCGCGTCCATGCCATCGACGACGCGATGGTCAAAGGATGAGGACAGGTTCATCATCTGGCGCGCCACCACCTGGCCGCTCTTGATCATCGGCCGCTCGACCATGCGGTTGACGCCGACGATGGCGACCTCGGGATAGTTGATGACGGGCGTGGAAACGATGCCGCCCAGCGTGCCGAGGCTGGTGACCGTGAGCGTCGAGCCGGAGAGTTCCTCGCGTGCCGCCTTGCCATTGCGCGCCGCTTCAGCCAGGCGGACGATTTCGGTGGCACTCGACCAGAGATCGTGCGTCTCGGCATGGCGCAGCACTGGCACCATCAGGCCGCCGTCGGTTTGCGTGGCGACGCCCAGATGCACCGCGCCGTAGCGCGTGACCACATCCGCCTTGTCGTCGTAGCGCGCATTGACCTGCGGGAACTCGCGCACCGCCAGTACCATGGCGCGTATCAGCAGCGGCAGTAGCGTCAGCTTGCCGCGCGTCGCGGCGTATTTCTCGTTAAGCTGCATGCGCAAGACTTCGCATTCGGTCATGTCGATTTCTTCGACATAGGTGAAGTGCGGGATGTGTCGCTTCGCTTCCTGCATCTTCTGCGCGATCTTGCGGCGCAGGCCGATCACCGGAATGGTTTCTTCCCAGTCCTGCGGTGCGTAGCGTGAGGATTGGCC
>CAIYZZ010000452.1 GCA_903930805.1 uncultured Rhodocyclaceae bacterium
ATCTTCAGGTTACTGAAATCGGCCAGTGAACGAATCGGTTTGCGATACCAACCGCCCATCTGGGCTCCAGTGTTGCCCATGGGGAAGTTGACGATGCCATGGCCATGGTAGAACTCGCGCAACAGGTTGAGGCCGTTGCCTTCCTGCATCCAGGCATTCATCTGGCGCGCATTCAGGCCGAAGGGAATGGCGTGATCGAGGGCGAAGGTCTCGTCCTTGTCGGTGTAGTAGGACGCCGCCGAATGGCCACACTCGATGCTGCCGCGCTGCACGCTATCCAGCACGCCGGCGGCGGGCAGATCGTCGGCGTTGAATATCGAGATTTCGAACTTGCCGCCCGATAGTTCCTTGAGCGTCTGGGTGAAGTCCTGCACGCCGTCATGCAGGATGTCCCGTACCTTGGGAAACTTCGAGGCCAGCCGCCAGCGAATGGTCTGGCCAGCCTGCACGGCGGGCGCCATGCCGGCGGCCAGGATGCCGGCGAGTCCGGCGGTGCCGATGAATCTGCGTCTTTCCATAACTTGTCGCTGGAGTGTTGAATGATGGGGGAACATTACCCGAACCTTTACCGGCACTGACCTGCGGCTTTCCACAATGCTATGGCCAAGAAGAAGCTTAGCCGCTAACATCGCGCTTTGCCAAAATTTTGGTACGGGCTGGACAGACGCATTATGGCGCGTCCGCACCTTACTGTGGAGGAGATAGACCCATGAATTTCCTGTTGCAACTCTCTCGTCTGATTGATGGGCTGAATGAACGCATCGGCAAACTGGCGACCTGGCTGGTGCTTGCCGTTGTTGTCATTAGCGCCGGCAATGCCGTGGTGCGCTACGCCATCAACTGGAGTTCCAATGGCCTGCTGGAAATCCAGTGGTACCTGTTCTCCGCTATTTTCATGTTGTGCGCCAGCTACGTACTAATAAAGAACGAGCATATCCGCATCGACGTCATCGCCGGCCGGTTCTCGCAGCGGACGCAAAACTGGATCGATGTCTTCGGTCTCCTCGTTTTTCTGCTGCCCATGGTTTTAATCACACTGTATTTCTCCTGGCCGGTGTTCATGAATGCCTGGACCAGCGGCGAAGGTTCGCCGAACCCCGGCGGCCTCATCCGCTGGCCGGTGCGGCTGATGCTGCCTGTTGGCTTTTTCCTGCTGACACTGCAGGGGTTTTCAGAACTCATCAAGCGCTTTGCCTTCCTCACCGGTGCCGGCCCCAATCCGCTCCACAAGGAAAAGGGCCCCAGTGCCGAAGAAGAACTGGCGGCGGAAATCCTCAAGCGTAAAGAGGCCGAGGCTGCCGAAGCAGCGCGTGCGGGAGAAAAGAAATGACCGAATTCATCATTGCCAATATGGCCCCGATCATTTTCGCCTCGCTGGTCTTCTTCCTGTTGCTCGGTTTTCCCGTTGCCTTTGCGCTGGGTGCCAACGGCATCATCTTCGGCATCCTGGGCATCGAACTGGGACTCTTCCAGCCGACCTTCTTCCAGGCGCTACCGGAACGTATCTTCGGCGGCATCATGAACAACGATACGCTGATGGCCATCCCCTTCTTCACCTTCATGGGGCTGATCCTGGAACGCTCCGGCATGGCCGAGGACCTGCTTGACACCATTGGCCAGTTGTTCGGGCCGGTGCGCGGCGGGCTGGCCTACGCTGTCATCTTGGTAGGTGCCATGCTGGCGGCCACCACCGGCGTCGTCGCCGCCTCGGTAATTTCGATGGGACTCATCTCGCTGCCGATCATGCTGCGCTACGGCTACGACCGGCGGTTGGCCGCCGGCGTCATCGCCGCTTCGGGCACCTTGGCGCAGATCATTCCACCCTCGCTGGTGCTGATCATTATGGCCGACCAGCTCGGCAAGTCAGTCGGCGATATGTACAAAGGGGCCTTCGTGCCCGGCTTCGTTCTGACGGGCATTTACATCGTCTATGTGATGCTGGTCACCATGCTAAAACCGCAATGGGCGCCGGCGCTGCCGCCAGAGGCGCGTGTTTTCCGCGAACCGAGCGGCAAGACCGGCGCGGTTTCTCTGCTGGTGCTGGCGGTGATTTCGACGGCCGCCGCCTACGCCTACGTCAAGTTCCGCCTGCCGGCGGACAACCCGCTTGACGAGACCATCGTCATAGGCATGCTCATCGGCATCGGCGTTGCCTTTGCCATGGCGAAGCTCAGCGGCCTGATGAAACTTGGCCTGTTCTCGGCCATGGCGGAGAAGGTCACCTTCGTTCTGATTCCGCCGCTGGGGCTGATCTTCCTTGTGCTCGGCACCATCTTTCTCGGTGGCGCCACGCCGACCGAGGGTGGCGCCATGGGGGCTGCCGGCGCCGGTCTCATGGCGCTGGCGAGAAATCGGTTGACTTGGTCGCTACTGAAGCAGGCGATGGACAGTACCGCCAAACTCACCACTTTCGTCGTATTCATCCTCATCGGTGCGCGCATCTTCAGCCTTACCTTCTACGGCGTTGACGGCCACAAGTGGGTCGAGCACCTGCTTACCGATCTGCCCGGTGGTCAAATCGGTTTCTTGGTCGTGGTGAACCTCCTCGTTTTCGTGCTCGCCTTCTTCCTCGACTTCTTCGAGCTTTCATTCATCATTGTGCCGCTGCTCGGGCCGGTGGCGGACAAGCTGGGCATCGACCTGATCTGGTTCGGCGTCCTGCTTGCGGTCAACATGCAAACCTCGTTCATGCACCCGCCCTTCGGTTTCGCGCTGTTCTACTTGCGCTCGGTAGCACCGACCTCGGCCTACAAGGATCATCAGACTGGTAAGCTCACCGAGCCAGTCACCACCGGTCAGATCTATTGGGGGGCGGTGCCCTTTGTGGTGATCCAGATGATCATGGTCGGGCTTGTGATCGCTTTCCCGCAAATGGTCATGCATTACAAATCGACCGGAGTGGTTGTTGACCAGAAAAAGGCGATGGAACAGTTGCAAAACCTGCCCGGTCTGGGGGCCCCGATGCCGATGATGGATTTCAATACCATGCCGGGACTGCCGGGCGTTCCGAAGAAGTAAGCAGGCAAGCAGACACAAAAAAGCCCCGGACCAGCAATGGTCCGGGGCTTTCTTTTGGAGTGAGCCTGATCAGCCGCGGCTGCGCTGGCGGATCATGAAGCTGTCATAATTGTATTCGGCGATCTGCCACCACAGATATTGCTCGCCGCGATAGGCCATGTAGTGATCGTGGATTTTCTTGAAATCCGCGCTTTTGGCACTGAATTCGGCATACATTTCTGTAGCGGCCTTGTAGCAGGCTTCCATGATTTCGGGGCTGAAGGCGCGCAGTTGTGCGCCACTCTGCAACAGACGGATGATGGCACCCGGATTGCCCGCATCATACTTGGATTGCATGTCGACATTGGCCAAAGCGGCCGCAGAGGTCACAATGGACTTGTAGTGCTTGGGCAATTCGTTCCATTTCGCGCTGTTGGTCATCAGCATCAGCGATGCACTGCCTTCCCACCAGCCCGGAGCGTAGTAATAGGGAGCGACCTTGTTGAAGCCGAGTTTTTCATCATCATAAGGACCGACCCATTCGGCGGCATCGATGGTGCCTTTTTCGAGAGCCGGATAGATATCACCACCGGCAATCTGCTGAGGAACCGCGCCCAAGCGTTGGACGACCGAACCGCCCAAGCCGCCGATGCGCATCTTGATGCCCTTCCAGTCCTCAACGGTCTTGATTTCCTTGCGGAACCAACCGCCCATCTGGGTGCCGGTATTGCCGGCAGGAAGCCCGACCAGATTGTACTTGGCAAAAAAATCGTTCATCAGGGCCATGCCGCCGCCATGATACATCCAAGCATTATGCTGGCGGGAATTGA
>CAIYZZ010000453.1 GCA_903930805.1 uncultured Rhodocyclaceae bacterium
CGGATAACGATCGTTTCAAATATGTTGTTATGCCCATGCGTATCTGAGGCATCTGATGAGGATTAATGCATGACTGACAACAACCAGCCGCAGAGCCAACCGACCACTCCACCGAGTGATGGCTACAACGAAGACTCAATCCAGCAACTCGAAGGTCTGGAGGCAGTCCGCAAGCGGCCGGGTATGTATATCGGCGATACCTCTGACGGTACCGGATTGCATCACATGGTGTTCGAGGTGGTCGATAACGCCATCGACGAAGCGCTGGCCGGTCATTGTGACGAGATCGTCATCACCATTCATACCGACAATTCCATTTCACTGACCGACAACGGTCGCGGCATTCCCATCGGCGTCAAGTTTGACGACAAGCACGAGCCAAAACGTTCGGCCGCCGAGATTGTTATGTGCGTGTTGCATGCCGGTGGCAAGTTTAACCAGAATTCCTACAAGGTTTCTGGCGGCTTGCACGGCGTCGGTGTGTCCTGTGTGAATGCGCTGTCGAAATGGCTACGCCTGACCGTCCGTCGCGATGGCAAGAAGCACTTCATGGAATTCCATCGTGGTCATGCCATCGACCGCATCGTCGAGATGCAAAGTGGTGTCGAGGTCTCGCCCTTGAAGGTTCTCGGCGATACCAAAAATCGTGGCACCGAAGTGCATTTTCTCGCTGACGAGGAAATCTTTGGCACAGTCGAATTTCATTACGACATTATCGCTAAACGTCTGCGCGAACTTTCCTTCCTCAACAATGGCGTCAAGATCAAACTGATCGATCAACGCAATGCAAAGGAGGAAGACTTCGCCTTCTGCGGTGGCGTAAAAGGTTTCGTCGAGTACATCAATCGCGCCAAGACCGTGCTGCACCCCACCGTGTTCTATTCGACGGGAGAGGCGCAATTACCCAACGGCGGTGCCATCAACGTCGAAGTAGCAATGCAGTGGAACGATTCCTACGCCGAGCAGGTGCTGTGTTTTACTAATAATATTCCGCAGACTGATGGTGGCACCCATCTGACGGGACTGCGCCAGGCGATGACCCGAGTCATCAACAAGTACATCGAAGAAAATGAGATTGCCAAGAAGGCCAAAGTTGACATCAGCGGTGACGACATGCGCGAAGGCCTGGCCTGCGTGCTGTCGGTCAAAATGCCCGACCCCAAGTTCGCTTCCCAAACGAAGATGAAACTGGTCTCGTCCGAAGCCATGCCCGCAGTGCAGGAAGTGGTGGCGGCCAAGCTTGCGGAATTCCTGCTGGAAAGACCCGTCGACGCAAAGATCATCACTGGCAAGATTGTTGAGGCTGCACGGGCCCGCGAAGCGGCCCGCAAGGCCCGCGACATGACTCGGCGCAAGGGCGTGCTCGACAACATTGGTCTGCCCGGCAAGCTGGCCGACTGTCAAGAAAAAGATCCGGCCCTCTGCGAACTCTATATCGTCGAGGGTGATTCCGCCGGTGGCTCCGCTAAACAGGGCCGCGACCGCAAATTTCAAGCGATCCTGCCGCTACGCGGCAAGGTGCTTAACGTTGAAAAGGCGCGGTTGGACAAGGTCATTTCTTCCGAGCAGATCGTTACCCTGATTACCGCGCTTGGCTGCGGTTTCGGCAAAGAAGACTACAAACCCGAAAAACTGCGCTATCACCGCATCATCATCATGACTGACGCCGACGTCGATGGCGCGCACATCCGTACTTTGTTGTTGACCTTCTTCTATCGCCAGATGCCGGAGTTGGTCGATGGCGGCCACATCTACATCGCCCAGCCGCCGCTCTACAAGATCAAGCACGGCAAGAGCGAGCGCTACATCAAGGACGACAACGAACTCAACCAATACCTGCTGACGCTGGCGCTTGAAGGCGCGGCGCTGATTCCCGGTCTTGGTGCCACGGCTATCACAGGCACGGCACTGGAGGAACTGGCACGCAGCTACCTGACGTCTGAAGCCATCATTCGTCGCCTGGCGGACTTTGTCGATGCCGATGTCCTGCATACTCTGATTACGCACGACATGGAACTCAAGCTGAGCGATGAGGTGGCGGCACGGACAAGTGCCGATCTTTTACAGCGTCCGCTGGCCGACAAGCTGAGC
>CAIYZZ010000454.1 GCA_903930805.1 uncultured Rhodocyclaceae bacterium
AAAACATTCTGCCGCAGAATCAGGTGATGGACGGCTACGTGGTTGAGCACAACTTCCCCGGCCTCGGCCAGCGCCGCATGGTGTTGAATGCCCGGCGCATCGTTACCGCACTGGACAATACGGAATTGATTTTGCTGGCGATGGTGACCATTGAGGCAAAGGAAAAACCATGAGCACGGCCGACGACAAAAAACTTGATGAACTGCGCCTGCGGGCGGAAGCCATCGCCCGGCATACGTTTAGCGAAGCGTCGAGAGACGACAGGTTCCTCTCCCCCGAAGAATCAAAGAAAGCCCTGCAAGAACTACGCGTGCATCAGATCGAGCTGGAGATGCAGAACGAGGCCTTGCGCAACGCGCAAAGCGAGCTGGAGGCGTCGCGCGATCGCTATGTCGATCTGTATGATTTCGCCCCGGTCGGTTATCTCACGCTCGACGCCAACGGCATGATCGAGGAGATCAACCTCACCGCCGCCACGCTCTTGCGTGTGGAGCGCAAGAAGCTGCTGCAGCGCCGCTTCACGGCCCAGGTCGTTGCCGAAGACCATGGTCGCTGGCTGACGCTGTTCATGAGCTTGATGAAACAGGATGGCAAAGGCAGTGTCGAAGTGAGCATTCAACGGCACGACGGCACGGTGTTCCAGGCGCTGCTGGACTGCGAGCGCCAGATAGTCGGCGCTGACGGGACGGCGCTGCGCATTGCCCTGACCGACATCAGTCAGCGCAAACAATTGGAAGCCGAGCTCGCGCAACACCGCGACCACCTCGAACAGCTGGTCTTCGCCCGAACCGCCGAACTGGCAGCGGCCAAGGACGCCGCGGAAACTGCCAACTGTGCCAAAAGCGTCTTCCTCGCCAACATGAGCCACGAACTGCGCACGCCGATGAATGGCATCATGGGCATGACAGACATGGTGTTGCGCTGCGCCACCGATCCGAAGCAGATCGACTGGCTCAACAAGAGCAAGATATCCGCCCAGCACCTGCTATCGGTGATCAACGACATCCTCGATATATCCCAGATCGAATCCGAACGGTTTACGCTGGAAGAGAGGAACTTTTCTCTGGCACAAACCATTGACCAGGCGCTGCAGATGCAGGATGCCGCAGCCCAGGCCAAAGGGCTGCGCCTGTCGCACGAAGTCTCCCCTGCGTTGCCCGACCTGCTGCGCGGCGACACCACACGCCTGAGACAGATTCTGATCAATTTCATCGGCAACGCGATCAAGTTTTCTACACGCGGCCAGATTACCGTGCGTGCCAGTGCTCTCGAGGAGGATAACCACAGCCTGCTGCTGAAGATCGAGGTCAGCGATCAGGGCATCGGTATCAGCCCTGAACAACAGGCCCGGTTGTTCCACGCCTTCACCCAGGCGGATGGTTCCATGACTCGCAAGTACGGCGGCACGGGCCTCGGCCTGATCATTTCCAAACGCATCGCCTTGCTGATGAGCGGTGATGCGGGGGTGAGCAGCGAGGCAGGCGTCGGCAGTACCTTCTGGGCCACGGCGCGACTCAAACGGGCCGTGGCCGACCAGGACGCCGACAGCCGCCTGCCGCTCGAACCGGCGCGCGACGTCCTGGAGCGGCAGTTTGCCGGCGTCCGCGTGCTGGTGGCAGAAGCCGATGCCGTCTGCCAGGAAATAGAGAAGTTCCTGCTTGAGGAGGCCGGCCTCGTGCCGGAGGTGGTCCCGGATGGCCGTGAAGCTCTGGAAAAGGCCCGTGGCGGCGGCTACGCCCTGATCCTGATGGACATGCAGATGCCGGTGATGAGCGGGCTGGAAGCCACCCGCGCCATTCGCCAATTGCCCGGCATGGCAAACATCCCGATCCTGGCCATGACCGCCAACGCCTTCGACAAGGATCGCGATGCCTGCCTGGCGGCCGGCATGAACGCGCACATCAGCAAGCCGATAGAGCCGGATCCGTTCTATGCGACGGTGCTGGAGTGGCTACGAAAGTCAGCCAAGGTGGAGCCGGCTTGAAACTGACTGACTTCCCTTGGCGTTCGCTCAAAACACGGGTGACGCTCTTCACGCTGTCAATTTTCATGATCAGCTTATGGTCACTGACGTTCTACGCCAGCGGGATAGTGCGCAACAACATGCAAGCCACCCTGAGCCAGCAACAATTCTCGACCGCGACATTCGTCGCCGCGGCTATCAATCACGATCTCGACGACCGCTTGAAGGCGCTGGAGTCGGCGGCCGGAATCATTAGCCCGACGCTTCTTGGCAATCCCGCTGCGATGCAGGTTTTCCTGGAGCAGAGCCCGGCGCTTCATATCCTGTTCAACAGCGGCACCTACGTTACCCGACTGGATGGTACGGCCATTGCCTCGCTCCCGCTGTCGGCACAACGGGTCGGCCTCAATTACCTGGAGCAAGCTCACGTTGCCGCAGCGCTCAAGGAGGGCAAATCCACGATCAGTACGGTACGCATCGGCAAGGCACTGAATGTTCCGGTGTTTGGCATTTCGACGCCCATTCGCGATGCTCAGCGTAAGGTGATTGGGGCCCTGATCGGGGTGATCCGGCTGGATCAGGTCAATTTTCTCGACAGGATTGTGGAACACAACTACGGTGAGCGTGGCGGATATCTGCTTGTAGAGAAAGCGAACCGGCGGATTATCACGGCCACCGACAAGAGCCGCGCCATGGAAGAACTCCCCGCCCCAGGCAGCAATGAGTTGATTGACCGTTTCATTCAGGGTTACGAGGGGACGGGCATCGTCGTCAATCCGCTGGGCGTGGAAGTGCTGGCTTCGGCCAAGGGCGTTCCGTTGGCGGGTTGGTACGCCGCAGTCAGTCTGCTCACCACCGAAGCCTTTGCCACGGTACGCGAGATGCTGCTGCGCCTGCTGATTGCCGCGATTGCCCTGAGCCTGCTGGCCGCCATGCTGACCTGGTGGCTATTGAGCCGCCAACTTTCACCGATGCTGGCGGCCGTGGATGCCCTGGCCACGATGTCGAAGAAAGGCCAGCACACGCAAGCCCTGCCCATCACCCGCGATGATGAAATCGGCAAACTGATCGAGGGCTTCAATCATCTGCTGAAATCCCTGGGGCAAAGCGAAACCGCCTTGAAGGAGAGCGAATTCCGCTGGAAATTCGCCATCGAAGGTTCCGGCGACGGTCTCTGGGATTGGAACGTGGCAAACGGCACAGCATTTTTTTCCCTTCGCTGGAAGGAAATACTTGGCTATGCCGAAGACGAGATCGGCACTGGTTACGACGAATGGGAGCAGCGCGTTCACCCTGACGAGAAGGCGGCAATCCTCGCCACCTTGCAGACCTGTCTCGACGGCAATACCCCGCTTTACAGCAGCGAACACCGTGTTCTGTGCAAGGACGGCAGCTACAAATGGATACTCGATCGCGGCATGGTGGTTAGCCGCAGCGAGGAGGGCAAGCCCTTGCGCATGATCGGCACGCATAGCGACATCAGCGACCGCAAGCAGGCTGAGTCGGCAGCGATAAAATCAGCAGGCTTCATTCGGGACATTGCCGCGCAAGCACCCGGTTGCCTCTATCAATTCAAGATGCGCCCCGATGGAAGTTTTTGCGTACCCTACGCCAGCGATGGCCTGCACAACCTTTACGGCATCGACCCCGAAGAAATCCGCGAGGATGCGACGAAAATCTTTTCGCCCGTTCATCCGGATGATATTGACGGTTTCGTCAGTTCCATCCAGGCATCGGCGCGAACGCTATCCCCATGGAATCACGAATATCGCCTGGTGCTTGAGAACGGCCCGGAGCGCTGGCTGGCCGGCAACGCACTGCCTCAGCGCGACGAGGATGGCTCGGTGCTCTGGCACGGCTTCATCACCGACGTCACCGAGAAGAGGGATCTGGCCGAACAACTGGATATTCACAGGTCGCAACTCGAACACCTGGTAGCTGCACGTACCGCCGAACTGGACGCCGCCGAGGCGCACACGCGCCTGATCATCGACTCGAGTGCCGACGGCATCCTGCAACTGGATGCAACGGGACACATCGGCCTGGTTAACTTAGCGGCCTGCACAATGCTCGGCTATGCGTCCGCAGAACTTCTCGGCCGCGACGCGCACGCCGTGATCCACTGTCCGCATGAGAACCTGGCCACCGCGCAGACGCCCTGCCACCTGGGCATGGCCGTCCGCACCGGACAATCGTTGCGTGCGGATAATGAAACCTTCTGGCGCGCCGATGGCCGCCCGCTGCCGGTTACCCTCGCCATCCATCCGATGCGCGAGGGTGAGACCTTGATCGGGGCGGTCCTGAGTTTTTCCGACAACACGCAGCGCCAGGCCGTCGAACATGCGCTCGAAGATGCCCGTGCCGAGGCCGAACTCCTGGCGCGAAGCAAGAGCGAGTTCCTCGCCAACATGAGCCACGAAATCCGCACGCCGTTGAACGGTGTGTTGGGCATGGCGCAGATCGGCTATCGCGACAACCTCGGGCGCGGCAAGACGCAGGAGACCTTTGCCCGCATCCTCGAATCGGGCAATCTGCTTCTGGTCATCATCAACGATATTCTCGACCTGTCCAAGATCGAGGCCGGCAAGCTCACCGTCGAATCGCTTCCCGTCGATCCGGGCTACAGCGTCGATGCGGCGGTAGCATCGCTGGCGCAATGGGCCGCAGAGAAAGGCCTGGCACTCTTCGCGGAAAAGGCGCCCGACTTGCCCGCCGCTGTGCTGTCCGACCCGACGCGGGTCGCCCAGATCCTGCTCAACCTGATCTCCAACGCCATCAAGTTCACCGCGCACGGCGAAGTACGCATTGCGGCGCTGCGCGCCGAGGGGCAACTGGTGTTTCGTGTCACCGATACCGGCATCGGCATGATGCCCGAGCAGGTGGAGTTGCTGTTTAGCCCCTTCCAGCAGGCCGACACCTCCACCACGCGCAAGTATGGCGGCACTGGTCTGGGATTGACGATCAGCCGACAATTGGCGCGCATGATGGGGGGCGATATCCATGCCTCCAGCACAGCAGGCAGCGGCAGTACCTTCGAACTGTGGCTGCCCTGCATCGAGACCCTGGACGCGGCCGCGACGACGATGGCGTCATCCTTCCTTGCCGTGGTTGCTTCGGGGCCGCGCCTGAAAGGCTTGCGTATCCTTGCCGCCGAGGATAACGAGGTCAACCAGCTGGTGCTGGAGGACATGCTGACCCGGGAGGGCGCGGAGCTGGAGATGGTCGGCAATGGCCGGTTGGCCGTAGAGGCGGTGACCCGCGATCCCGCCAGGTTCGACCTGGTGCTGATGGATGTGCAGATGCCCGAGATGGATGGCTTCGAGGCCACACGGCAGATTTGTGTTCTCGCCCCGGCGTTGCCGGTGGTCGGCCAGACGGCCCACGTTCTGGCCGTCGAACACGCAAAATGCCGTGCCGCCGGCATGGTCGATACGATCACCAAACCGCTTGATCTTGGCGCCTTGGTCGGCGTGATCTTGCGCTATGCCCGGCGCGCTACCGAGATTGCCGTCACGCCCCCTCTACCTGCTCCACCTGGTGCCAAAGCATCAATCCAAGTCGGGATGATCGACTGGAAACAGTTGGAGCACCGCTATGCCGACCGCCCGGCCTTCATCCACAAGTTGCTCGGTGTCCTATTGAAAACCCACGCCGAAGCCCCGGCGCTGATGCGGGCCGCGGCCGCATCGGGTGACATGGAGAAACTGATCTTCCTTGCGCATACCGCAAAGGGGACCGGCGGCAACGTGTTCGCCCATGCGTTGCCGGTGCAGGCGCAGGTCACAGAGACCACCGCCCGCGAAGCAAGCCCGGACGCCATCGCTCACGCCGAATTACTGGCCGCAACATTTGATGCGGTGCTGGCCGAGATCAGGGATTACCTGGCCCGATGAAACTTTTAACACTTTTGAAACAAAAGTCGGCCCTGACGGTACGGCGACCCGAGTACGCTATGCCATTGAAAGGAACATGATGTCCAACAAGACCGAATCAGAGCGCAGCTTTACGGTGCTGGTGGTGGATGATGCCGCCGATCACCTCGAAATCAGCCTCGAATACTTGCGCCCCCTTTATCAGGTGCGCACCGCCATGTCCGGCCTCGAGGCATTGGCCCAGGCGAAGATGCTGCCGCTTCCAGACCTGATCCTGCTCGACGTGGTGATGCCGGAAATGGATGGCCATAAGGTTCTTGCCGCGCTGCGCGAAGCGCCCGAAACCCGTGACATCCCGGTGATATTCGTCACGGCGCTGGGGACGGAAGCGGAGGAGGAACGCGGACTGAAGCTCGGTGCCGTGGATTTTGTGTTCAAGCCGATAAGTCAGGTGATCCTGCTGGCGCGGGTCGCTACCCATCTTGCCCTGAGTGCCGCCACCCGCGATCTGAAAATTCAGAACATCTTGCTCGAGCAGCGCGTGGCGGAGCGAACCCGGAAGCTGGCGCGCGCGATGTTCGCCGCCGAGGCGGCAAATCGTGCCAACAGTGAATTTCTCCACAACATGAGCCATGAGCT
>CAIYZZ010000455.1 GCA_903930805.1 uncultured Rhodocyclaceae bacterium
CGCTGACGTCATCCTGGTGGGCGGATACCGAAGACCAGAACGATGTTTTTGGGGCTGGCTTCCAGCAAAGCTTTGGCACCATGCGCTTTGGGGTTGATTACACGTACTCTTACAGCACTACTGATGTCAAGTACAAGTACGGGAGCACTGCGCTTTCCAACGTAGCCGGCACGCAAGCTGCGATGGCCCTGGCTACCGGCAGCGCACTGCCCAGCATGACGACCACCCAGCATATCCTGAATTTCAACCTCATCATCCCGATCGACAAGAAAATGGCGGTACGCCTGTTCGACCGTTACGAGAAAGGGCAAATCAAGGATTGGCATTACGACGGCGTGATTACCGGTGCGGTTTCCAACGCCGACAGCGGCACCTTGCTGCTTGACGCCGGCCCGCAAAACTATCACAGCAACATTGTTGGCGTACTGCTCCAGCTAAAGCTGTGAGTGCCGCTTAATTGCCGGAGGAGTCGGAAATTGAAAAAAACTGATCGAGACTGTATTCACAAGACCCGACCCGGTCGCGGCCTCCTTGCGCTTGCGGCGGTGATAGGGGTGTTGTTTGCTGGGCCGGCTGCGGCGGACGCAAAAACTATCGCCACTACCGTTTGTGCGGCCTGCCACACCGAGGATGGCAATAGCGTGGTGCCGATGTTTCCCAAGATCGCCGGCTTGCAGGAAACATACATCGTCAAGCAGCTGAAGGATTTCATGTCCGGCCGACGCAAGAGCGATGTCATGGGCCCCATCGTCTCTCAACTGAAATCTGAAGATGTCGCGCCCCTGGCGACCTATTTCAGCCAGCTGAAGATGAAGCCGGGCGAACCCGATGACAAGAAGATCGTCGGGCTCGGCAAGATGATCTTTCATGACGGCAACGAAGAAACGGGTGTGCCAGCCTGCGTTGGCTGCCACCAAGCACAAGGTGCCGGTTACGATATTTACCCGCGCATCGGGGGGCAGCATATCGAGTATGTGAAGACACAATTGAAGAACTTTGCCGCCGGTGACCGTTCCAACGACGTCAGCCGCTTCATGCGGGTAACCGCCAAGCGCCTGAGCGAAGCGGAGATCAACGCAGTGGCGCAATACCTGTCCAGCTTGGGCGCAAAATAAAGTCTGGCGCAATCCGGGAGAACCACGTGAACAAGTTTCTTACCATCATTATCGCGGCCGCCATGTGGCCTTTGGCAGCATCGGCACAAACACCGGCGGCCTGGAATGAAATCAAGGGCGAACTGACCATTGCGCTCCAGACCAAGGGCGATGCCGTGCGCGGGCAGGCAGCTTTCGTGTCCTGCCAGGGATGTCACCGCCAGAACGCCATGGGGCGTACCAGTGGTGCTTACCCCAGGCTGGCCGGCCAGCACGCGACGGTACTGATGAAACAGATCACCGACATTCGTGCCGGGCGTCGAATCAACCCGAAGATGGAGCCCTACGTTGATGACCATGTGACGACGCCCTACGAGATTGCGGACATGGCCGTTTTCCTGCAAGGCTTGCCGATCCCGGTAGATGAGCTGGGCATGGGGCCGGGAAAAACTCTCGTGGCCGGGAAGCAGGCCTATGACAAGGATTGCGCCAATTGCCACGGCCCAGTGGGAGAGGGCAGTGCCGAGAAGTTCTATCCCATGGTCGCCGCCCAGCACTACCGCTATCTGTTGCGGGAAATGCAGTTCATCCGCGATGGCGACCGCCGCAACTCCAATCCTGACATGGTCAAGGTTATTAAACCCTACTCAAATACCGATCTGGAAGCTTTGGCGGATTACATGGCCCAACTTTCCCCGCCGAAGAAATAGCACTTCCATCGGACCACACCAGCCCCGCCATGCGGGGCGTTTTTTCTTTAAGCTGTACTTAAGGTAAGCGTTTCATTCTGCTTCGATTTCAATGGCAGAGGAATAGCGATGAGCAAGCCACTATCCCGTGCATTTCCCTGTATCGGCCATTACACACTCAAGGCCGCCTTGATAGGCGCCCTCATCACGCCTGTTGCTGCGCTATCTCGCGACAATGCATGGAAGCCGGTCGAGGATAGCCCGACCTATCGGACAGAATGCAGTGCCTGCCACATCGCATTTCCGCCGGCCTTGCTTTCGGTGGATGATTGGTTGGCAATCATGGCGGATCTCGACCGGCACTTCGGGGCAAATGCCAGCCTGGACGCGAAGACCCGCCAAGAGATTTCTGCTTTTCTCGAGCGCAATGGCACCACCAATCGTTTTTTCTCCAGCCGCGATGAAATCCCGCGTATTACGACTGCCGACTGGTTCGTCCGCAAGCACCGTGACGGCTTGAGGCTATTGAAAAAAGGGCGAGTCAAGAGCCTGGCCGATTGTGCGGTTTGCCACAAGGGGCCAGAAATTGAGCGGATGTCGGGAAACTAGCGGCGGTACGGCATGAGAAAGAACTAGGCGAGGGCCTCGACGCGGTTACGGCCATTGGCTTTCGCCAGTTTCAGGGCTTCTTCGGCGTGGGCGAAGACGCTGGTCAGATCGTCCTCGGCCTTGAGGGGCACTACACCACAGGAGATGGTCAGCGGTTCCCGGTTCGGTGGTATGCAGATGTCGGCGGTGGATACTGCCGCGCACAGTCGGCCGGCAATTATCTGGGC
>CAIYZZ010000456.1 GCA_903930805.1 uncultured Rhodocyclaceae bacterium
CACCGATGCCCTCGCCGCGGATATAGTCATACGTAATGGGTACATCGGACATAAGGCAACGGAATGCATTCCACTTGCCGGCTGACGTTCCAGGTTTCTCTACTTCCTGGCCTGATGGTTTACCCACCTTCACAGTAAAGTGATAGCTATCGCCTTCAATCACCGGCTCAACATAAGCTTCCTTACCGGCCTTGCTAGATAGTATGAAGGTAGATGCTAAGGGAACATCGACTGCCGCAAATGCTGGGTTGGGACTCCTCACCGTGCGCGCCCACAGCCACGCAATGACGGTGAGTTTCTGTCCGACGTATTTGACCAGGTCGGGCCGCGCTGTGGCCATCTCTGCCGTAACCTCGACCTTCGGGTAAAGGTGTCCGATGCGCTTCTCCGCTTCGTCGCGCATCCACTGCCCGTAATAGCGCACGTCCTCGGCCAGGCCTTGCGCGCCCTTCCAGATGGTCATGGCCTTTTCGTCATCCCGCTTTTTTTGCCATGCTGGATTTACCGGCGGCTTGCCGGCGAACTTCGGCGGAATCTCGATCATTGCCTTGTTGATCAGCACCGCCACCGGGTTCAGGTCGCTGGCGTAGCTTTCCAGTCCCAGCCGCTGCGCCTCCAGAGGCAGCGCACCACCACCGGCAAAGGGGTCATGAAAGCCGGGAAGTTTGTAGCGGTCGAACAGTTCCTTGGCGCGCGGATGGTCGGCATTTTCGGCGCAAGTGTAGCGCCAGCTCTGCCAGATTTCGTCGCGCGCCTGCTGCAATACCGTCTCGTTGGTGGTGTTCTCCCACTTCACCAATTCCTCGATGATACGAAAGAGCCGTTGGCGCTCTTTTTCCTGCGCCTTCTCTGTCTTGAAGATATCCGGATGCGCCGACGGATCATCGACCATCTGCGCGAAGATCACCGCCCGCGCCGCCGCCAACGGCCTCCGTGCCCACCACAGATGCAGTGTAGAGGGATGCCCATGACGAATCGATTTCTCACGAGCACTGGCGACGTTGATTGCCTCCAGCGGCAGGGCGACTTCGATGAGTTTTTTCTTTGGGGTCATCAGGCAAAGAAGGTTCGTTGCAACCAAGCTGCAAAGATATCCGCTGCGGGCAGATTGGGATCGAGATAACGGGCAGCGATGGCCTGACCAAAGGGCTTACCAGGCTCTTCCTGCCAGGCAAGCCAGGTGTGAATCCTTGCCTTGGGTTTCTTCAGGTCGGCAAACTTCAGTTGCTCGGTTGGAATGGTGTCGATAGCCTCTTCTGCATGAACCAGTAAGTTATCCCCCGGTGGTACCAAGAAGCGCAGGAAGTCTTCCAGAATTCCGGGCAGTTGATTGTCCGGCATAAGCCAGACGCCAACCCTAGGCAACAGCGAGTCCGGCGGCGCTGTAATGACAGTTCCTTCGCGCGACGGGGAGGTGGGAATATTGTTGTAACCAGACGCGGCCAATCGGGCAGTCACCGCTTGCCATCGCGCCTGAAGGTCCGTGTCCGCATCCAGAATGATGCCCAGGGTGGCGATGTCGCTTTCCTTCAGCCTTGCCTCTATACCTTCGAGCAATGGGTCTTTGCCGCCATAAGGGTGGATGGTCTCTATCGTTCCGAGTTGTCGTTGCCCGCAGATATGCTTGACTACATGCTCGTCATCGAAGCCCTCAACCATCAATATGCGTTTCCCGGCCATGATCTATCTCACCTCGATCTGGTCACGCGTAACGATCTCCAATTCTTTCTCGGTGAACAGGGTTGGAATGATCCTGTCGTCCTTTCTGGACAGACGCACAAGCACACCGTCTTCCGGGCTCTCGCAGGCCGCTTCCTGAAACGCGCGCACGCAATCCCAGCTATGCGAGGTGGCAAACACTTGGACGTTCAGGTCATTCGCCAGGCGAAAAATGGTTCGCCAGATTTCGGTCTGAACGGAATAGTGCAGACCATTTTCGATTTCATCAACGAGCAATACGCCATTCCTTGCATTGCACAGTGAAAGGATGATGCCGAACAGTCGGTTAACTCCGTCGCCAAAAGTGCGCAATGGCACAGGAGACGGGTAGCGGGTACTTTTGGCAATCGCGGTGCGCGGACGATTTCCGCGCTCATCGCTACCGATCACGGAAACAGCCTGAATGTCTTCGGAAATTACCTTGAGCGCCCTGACGATTTCCGGCTCCACATCGGTCAGCGCAATGGCGTCCCAAAGAACACCCATCTGGTTGGTGGAGCGCGAACTGAAGGGGTCCAGATAGACGCAAGATACCGGGGCAGCATCTGCCTCTGCACGCATTGGAAATCGACGCTGAAGTCGGTCCAGGGGCACAATTCGCTTCCGTCCCGCAATGTCGAGATCAAGGGCAGGGAAAGCTTCTACGTCATCGAATAAATCGCCCGTTGCCGGCTCATATGAATAGGCTTGACGGTCCGGATCGGTCTTCTTGATGAACCAGTTAATATTGGCATTTATGCGAGAAATCGATGCCGGCAGGGTGCCCTTGGCAGAGATGGAAAACCCATGCTTACTTGATGCGAGGTCTGGGAATCCGGTAAACAGATTGCAAAATGGCGAAAGATCAGTGGGCAAGTAAGTTCGCTCCGAATCGTTGGCGGAGCCTAACTCTTCTCGATAGTTCAATATGTCAAAGATTGTCCGTAAAGCTCCACCCGTTGCAAGAATTCTGATCGCCTCAAGCAGGGTCGACTTACCGGAATTGTTTTTTCCGGTAATGAGGTTGATCTTGCCGAACGAATCAATTCGCAGGTCTGCCAGTGCCCTGAATCCATCGATTTCAAGACTGCTAATAAACATTGTCATGGTTGGAATCTCCGATACTCCAAATTGCGATTATCTTCAAAAGCGCGGATGGTCGGCGTTCTCCGCGTAAGCGTAGCGCCAGCTTTGCCAGGTTTCGCGCGCGTTGGCCACGTTGATCCCCTCCAGCGGCAGCGCGACTTTGATGAGTTTCATTTTTGTCATGGACAGGCTTGCAGCAATATCTTGTTGGTGGTCAGTAAATTGACGCCGCCCATAGTCATGTCGCGGTCATGGGTGAGCAATTTCCAGCCATTCAGACGACAGGTCTGGATCAACAGTCCGTCGTTGAAATCGACCGTACCGTTCTGCACTTCGCCCAGCACGGCGGGTATGTCGATATTGCCAAGTGGCGTGTCGTGCGGTGCGCTGGTTTTCAATATCTGCTTGATCTCAGCCACGGCGGCATGGAGAACTTTGATACCGTCGGCCGACTTACGAAAGTCTTTGAACTTCGGGTAATGGGTTCTCCAGGACGCGTCGTATTCGAGGCGAACGTAGCGGTTGAGGTATTCGCTCAGAATGAGGGCGTCGACCACGGGTTGGGCCTTCGCATGCAATAAACGGGAAAATGTTCCGGAATACACTGCTGCCCACCATGGTGCGGGTTGCGCCGTCGGCGGCAGCAAATAGAGCCAGATATTGGCGTCGATGAGTATGTGTTCGCCAGCCGAGAAAATGTAAGACGCGGCGTCGTGTGCTTTATTCTTCGTCTTCATCGACGACCTCTTTCCATGCGTGGTCATAGGCAGGTCGATTGGCAAAGTAGCGCTTGGCGTTTTCGATAGCACGGTCCAGCATGGCGCGGTCATCTTCCGAAATATCGAAAAAGGCAAGATGTTCCTTCAGGAAGGCCTCGTCGTACTGGCCGCCGTAGAGCTGACCAATGGCGGCATTCAAAAAAGCCGTGATCAGGTTCTGCTGATTTGCGAACGAAAGATTGACGGAGCGACCAGC